>CAVAFS010000188.1:0-4263 GCA_963587975.1 Bulleidia sp.
ATACTATCTTGCAGGATATTTATTTTTTTGCTAATATAGGAAAGATTAGTGTAATAACATTTACTTATTTATGAGGAAACGGAGGAAAGTCATGCAGGCATATGTAGAATATTTTCAGACGCATGGACAGGAATATGTGCATATGATCTGGCAGCATTTGTACCTGAGCCTTCTGGCGGTCGGCATTGCTGCGGCTATTGGTATTCCATGTGGAATCCTGTGTCTGCGTGTGCCAAAGGTGAAAAAAATACTGACCACCGGATTCAGTGCGCTGCGTATTATACCGAGCCTTGCGGTGCTTGTAATTCTGATTCCAATCATGGGAGTTGGTGTGAAGCCGGCACTGACGGCATTGGTAATTTTGGCAATTCCGCCGATCTTGATACAGACAACGCTGGCGTTTTCCCAGGTGCCGGATTTTATGCTGGAAGTGGCCGATGCCATGGGAATGGATAAAAAGAGAAAGTTCCGTCAGGTGGAAGTACCTTTAGCGATGCCGGGGATTATCAGTGGTATTCGTATGGCAATGTCAGAAGTCATTGCGAGCGCGACACTGGCGGCGTATATCGGCGCAGGCGGTCTGGGAATCCTTGTTTTTAACGGAATCAATCTGTTGAAAACGGAATATCTGGTAATCGGTGGCGGAACCGTAGCAGTGATCACGATGCTTTGCAGCATGGGGCTTGGCGCAATAGAGAAAAAACTAAGCCGTGCATCATAATATATAGTTGTAGAATTACAGGAGGAAAAAAGAGATGAAGAAGAAATTATTAGCAGTCATCCTTGCAGTTGCGTCTGTTGCAGCACTTGCAGGATGCGGAAGCAACGGAACAGCAGATCAGAAAACAGATGGCAGCGCAGTGGTTGAGAATACAAGCAGCACAAAGGCAGATACCACCATCAAAATCGGAGCAAAAAGTTTCAGCGAGAGCAAAATTCTGGGTGAGTTATATGCTCTGGCCCTGGAAGATGCAGGTTACACCGTAGACCGTGAGTTTGAAGTATCTGACAACCTGATTCATCAGGCTGTATGCGACGGTCAGATCGATATGTATCCGGAATACACAGGTACATCCTTACTGACGATTCTGGATCAGCCGATGGAGACAGATCCGCAGGTAACTTATGATACCGTAAAGAAAATGTATGCAGAAAACTTTAATCTGGATGTTCTGGATATGTGTGAGGCCAGTAACGGAAACGGTCTGACCATGCGTGCGGATGTGGCAGAAAAATACGGCATCAAAACAATTTCAGACCTGCAGGCTAATGCAGAAAATATCCGTTTCGGTGGAACATCCGATACTTTTGAGCGTGAAGATGGACTTCCGGGACTGGAGCAGACATACGGAACCTTTAATTTCAAATCAAAAAATACCTTTGATAACTCTCTGAAATATCAGGCAATGGCAAATGATGAAGTAGACTGCGTACCGGCCTACACCACGGATGCACAGCTGAGCAGTGATGAATTTATCTTGCTGGAGGATGACAAACATTTCTGGCCTCCGTACAACATTATTCCGGTTGTCCGTCAGGAACTGATCGATGTGCATCCGGATGTAGCAGAGATCATCAACAAGATCAGTGCAGCTATTGATACAGAGACAATGACAAAATTAAATGCACAGGTAGACATCGACAAAGAAGAATACGAAGATGTTGCCGCAGATTTTTATGACACGATAAAATAAGTGAAAGGAACAGAAGGATGAGCATTGCAGTAGAATTTCAGGATGTGGTAAAGAGATTTCCGAATGCAGTAGAAAATGCCGTAGATCACGTCAGTTTTCAGATTCAGGAAAAAGAAATGATCACGATTCTTGGAACGTCCGGTTGTGGAAAGACCACGCTGATGAAAATGGTAAACCGGTTATATGATCCGACTTCCGGAGAAATCCATGTATTTGGCGAAAATATCCGGGAGACGGATCCGGTACAATTACGCAGAAAAATCGGATATGTGATCCAGCAGGTGGGACTGTTTCCGCACATGACCGTTGAAAAAAATATTGCAGTGGTTCCGGAAATCCTTGGATGGGATTCTGCGCAGATACACGACCGCGTCACAGAACTTCTGGAGCTTGTGAATCTGACCCCAGAGCAGTATCGAAACCGCTATCCTTCGCAGCTTTCCGGTGGACAGCAGCAGCGTGTGGGACTGGCCCGCGCGCTGGCGGCAGGTCCATCCCTGATGCTGCTCGATGAGCCATTTGGCGCCATCGATGCCATCAACCGGACAAAGCTGCAGGATGAATTATTGAAAATACATGAGCGTGCAGGATTGACCTGCATGTTTGTTACCCATGATGTGACAGAAGCACTGAAACTTGGAACCCGGATCATGATCATGAACCAGGGGAAAATCCAGCAGTTTGATACTGCAAAAGAAATTTTGGAACACCCGGCGAATGAATATGTGGCTTCATTGCTGCAGTCGGTACAGGAAGGATTAAACTTTTTCAGATGACACGTTTTATATCGTATACGACGAGACATTATGACAAGTTAATACAAGCTGTTCTGGAGCATTTCGAGATCGTAGGGATCACGCTTTTGATTTCCATTGCGCTGGCCTTTGTAATTTCCATGCTGGTGATGGAACACAAGCGGCTCACCACATGGATCATGCGGGTTTCCAGTATGATCTATGCGATTCCGAGTCTGGCGTTGTTTGCCCTGCTGCTTCCGGTGACGGGGCTTGGTATGCAGACCGCCATTCTGGTGCTTGTGATCTACAACCAGTTTATTCTGGTGCAGAGTTTTACCGATGGATTTACGTCGGTGGAGCCGGGCGTTCTTGAAGCTGCCACTGGAATGGGAATGACGAAGGGGCAGATTTTTCGAAAAATAAGACTGCCGCTGGCGTTAGATACGATGATGGCCGGAATCCATATCGCGATTATCTCCACCATCGGAATTGCAACTATCGCGTCCACTGTCGGAGCCGGAGGCTTAGGAACCATTTTATTTGAAGGCATGCGGACTCAAAATGTGGTAAAAATCGTCTGGGGAACTGTGTTGTCCGTAGCGATGGTACTCGGTGTAAACGGTATTTTAAAACTGATAGAAAAAAGAATTAAGAAGAAAATTTACAGCAATGCAGGTCAGAAGAAGGCATAAAAAACCATTTTCTGTACCTGCTAAAGTGCGTTATACAAATAGATGAAATTTGGAGAAAAATGATGATTAGAGAGTATTTAAAAGAACATATTCTGATCACGGACGGTGCCATGGGTACCTACTATGACAGAAAAAAGACAGAAAATAAGCGGATCGCGGAGGAGGCAAACCTGCTGGAACCGGAACTGATCAGCCGAATCCATGAAGAATATCTGGAGCAGGGGGCCAGACTGATCCGTACCAATACCTTTGCGGCAAATCATGCCATGGCGTTAAGCAGAGGGCTGCGCGACCGTCAGGAGCAGGATGATTATGTGAAAAAAGTAATCCAGACGGGATGGAAACTGGCGCAGGAAGCTGCACAGAACCGTCCGGAGGAAATATTTGTGGTGGCAGACATCGGACCGGTGGCGGAAACCTTGTTTTTTGAAGATGAATTTGACGAGACAGAGGAATACCGCTTCCTGGTAGACTGTTTTCTGGAATGCGGAGCGCAGATCTTTAATTTTGAGACATTTTCTGATATCAAAGCAGTTGCAAAAGTGGCACGTTATATTAAGGAAAAATGCCCGGATGCGTTTGTAATGGTTTCTTTTGCGGCAAACCGTAACGGTTATACCACGAAAGGAATCAGCATCAGCCGTCTGTTTGCAGAGGTGGCGCAGACACCGGAAATCGACAGCTACGGCTGTAACTGTCTGTTAGGCGCGGCGCATATGTACAAACTGATCAAGGCGCAGAATCTGGCTCCGGAGAAATACATTCAGATTCTGCCAAACAGCGGCTATCAGCAGATCGTCCGTGGACAGGCGGGACACGCAGATGGTGTGAACTATTTTGCAGAAAAAATGGAGCAGATCGCAGATCTTGGTGTCAACATCATGGGAGGCTGCTGTGGAACCACGCCGAAGCATATTCAGGCATTGTGTGAAAAACTGGAAGGAAAAGCACCGCAGGAGAAACTTGCTGCTGTGGAAAAAGGAGCTGAGGATGCAGTATCCCAGACCCGTAACAATCCTTTTATGGCAAAATTGCAGCGCGGTGAAAAAGTCATTGCGGTGGAACTGGATCCGCCATTTGACCAGAATGCGCAGAAACTGATGGAGGGAGCGTTCCGGTTGAAACAGAGTGGTGTGGACA
>CAVAFS010000189.1:0-10098 GCA_963587975.1 Bulleidia sp.
GCTTCCTGCTGTGTCATCACGTCATTTTCAACTAATACGCTTAAGTTATCTCTGACAACAGCAGCATCACAGCGAATTTTATCATCATATACATAAATGACTTTTACCTGATGTCCTTTTGTGGCAAAAAGCTGGGCGATTCCCAGTCCCATTTTACCAGCACCAAGGATGGCAATATTTTTTTTGTTCATAGTTTCCCCTCTTGAAAAAAGGCGGAGCTGCTATCCGTTGGGGGTATAACAGATTCTTCTTATATTTTAAAACTGCTATAACGGATATCTGACTCCTGACCTTTATAAATTACTAAATTACCTTTTTTACTTTTTCTAAATTTACTTAATATACGCCGTATGGATATTCTTTGTCTGGTACGCTTCTGTCGATTCTGTCGGATGGAACAAATGCAACAGCACGAACAATCGTTCCGTCACCCATGTACCAGCGAAGCGGGAATGCACAGAATAAGAATCTCTGGTTTGTTACTTTATCCAGATCTCCGCCAAGGTTCTCGATACCCATTACGTTATTTGCCATTAAAATGTCATGACATGGCTCCCACTCCGGGAAATCGTCTTTTGCCGGATGTCCGAATTCTTCTTCGTACTCTTCACAGATACGCGGAACATATGGGCCAGGACCGTGATCTGCTGCGTATGTATAAAGGATGTGGTCGATGGCCTGCATATCAAAACCTACGCCTCTTACATGATGCTCTACAAACCATTTTGCGCCTTCGATAGAAAGTCCCGGGCTATATGCGAAGTAATCATCATTCTCACCCCAACGTCTGTGTGTACCCGTATTTAACAGAACCCAGTCACCATCCTTGATTCCACCTGGAACTTTTTTTGCAGCGTTCTCGATGTCTTCTACTGTGATCAGCTCCCATTTTCCTTTCGGAATATCCAGACAAACAGCCTCACCAAAGTAGTTCTGAATTGGCAGTTCATGTGTAAACGGGCTTTCCGGAATTACATGAGATGGAGAATCTGCATGTGTGGAGTTGTGCATATGGAAAGAATTGAAGGTCTGAAGCAATCTGTAATGCATCGGCATATGCTGTACTCTGTCGATATGGAAATCTCCGTTAGATGGCCAGAGTGGATTTCCTCTGCCAAATGGATTGGACAGATCGATCAGCTCAAAAGAACCATCTTTGAACATATCAAAGATACTTCCGTCGTAAGGTTTCTTCCAGTCATTTGTGTGTGCGAAGCACTCTTCGCGTGTGTGTCTTACTGCGATTTCTGACATTTTACGTTCTCCTTTTCTTATATCAACATTTTTATTGTGATTTTGTTTACGCTTATATATAGAGCAAATGCCATGCCAGTTTTTATTGCATGAAAAAAGCCCGATTTCTCGGGCTTTTTTCGCTGTTGTTGCAAAAATACTGTTTCAGATTCACAACGTTATACATTTTCTTGTTGCAAAACGGCAATGCGCATTAGCGCATTGCCGCAATACGAAACATCGGGGTCGATGCAAAATTTATTTTTTCGTCTTCCGTCCAGAGCTGCTGCCAGATGTCAGTATCAATGTCTATATCAGAAAAACCGATGCGCTGCAATACTTCTCGATCCCATTCCGGGCGAAGCATGCGGCTCAATGGAACGTTTCTCGCAATTTCTTCCATTGCGTCAATATCAGTGTTGATATATTCGTCCCTCACCTGTTTTGCCTCTGTAGCTGCGCGGTCGACTTCGTAACCTTTGCGCATTTCTTCATCATACAGATAGCGATACCAGTTCGCGTCAAAGTTCAGCATAATACCGGCTGGCTTTAACACCCGATACCACTCTGTATAAGCAGTTTCCGGTTCTTCTAATACCCAGGTCAGATTCCGGCTGAGTACCAGCTCAAAACTTTCATCCGCGAAGTCCAGTTTCTGCGCATCCATCAGTTTCCAGGTAATCTGCGCTGCCAGCGCTCCGGCATTTGCCTGCGCTTCTGCCAGCATTTCTGCAGTGCAGTCTACCGCAGTCACCTGATAACCTTCCTGCGCCAGCAGGATGGCGAAAAATCCGGGACCGGTTCCGATATCCAGAATACGGATTTCGGATTTTTCTTTTTTCGGTAACTGCTTTTTTATCTCTGCGATCCAGTCCTGCCACTTGTCGCCTGCCAGCTCTTCCCGGTTGTATTCCGAGTAGCCTTCTGCGCGGTTCCCCCAGTAGCTGACGATTTTTTCTCCCAGTTCTTTCATAATGATACCTGTTCCTTACTTTTCTGTCTTTATTTTATCAAGCCAGACTCATGATTCTGTTGAGAATAATCTGATATGCCCTTCGCGAAAGCATTGCACATCATTTGCCAAGCAGATTCCCATTTATTCTTAATTCTGGTTCTTTGTTGCTGCAATGCAGAACAACGGTGTCGGATTGTAAAATTCATCTTTCTCAATATAAATCCGTTTGCTGATGCCAAGATCTAATTGAATCTGTTCAAATCCTGCCTCACCCAGTGCGGTAATATCCCATGCCGGACGCACATGATAGCTGATCTCCAACTGATCTTTGATGTCCTCGCACTCCTGCATCAGATCTCCGGCAATCTGTTTATGCGCATGGTTTTCCGGAAGTTTTTCTCCTTTTCCGGTAAAATCTGCTTTTCCATAATTGCCATCAAAATTCAAAAGTAATCCACTCGGTTTTAACACACGCTGCCATTCCCGGTAGGCTTCCTGCGGATGCGGTAAGGTCCATGTCAGATTTCTGGAAATGACCATGTCAAAACTTTCATCCGCAAATAATAATTTTTCCGCATCCATGACACGAAACTGTGCGGTACTGTGTAACGTCTGTCCGATTTCTTTTGCTTCCTGAATCATGGAAGGAGTCAGATCGATACCGGTAACACGATGTCCCAAACTGCTGAGCAGAAATGCGAAAAATCCGGTTCCGGTTCCGATATCAAGAATCCGGAGCTGCCCACCCGCCGGAATATGTTTTGCAATTTCCCGCAGCCAGCGATCAGCCATCACACTGTTTAATTCTCTGACTCGCAATTCTGCAAAGGAATGACTTCTCTGTGTCCAGTAATTTTTGATTCTCATTTTTGGATCCAGATAGATAATCCCCTGTTCTGCGTAATGCTGTTCTGCTGCGTTGCTCATTTGCCGTTTCCCCTTTCCACTACCACTTATTTCACTTTCTCTTTTTAGCTTAAATGTATTTTATACAATAAAAGGGTGGCTTCACAAGCCACCCAGGGGGATATAATTTTTCAAATTTCAAGCATTGCTGCCTCGATCAGCATTTTTGTATAGTCGTCTTCCGGCGCATTGATCACGCGCTCAGTTGTTCCTTGTTCCACAATATTCCCCTGATACATCACAATGACGCGGTCACATAAATGCTGTACCAATGCCAGATCATGACTAATCAGAAGAATCGACAAATCCCTTTCTTTCTGCAATCGCTTCAATAACTCTATGATCTGCATCTGTACCGTCACATCCAACGCGCTGGTGGCCTCATCACAAATCAGGATTTTCGGATTAACGGCCAGTGCCCGGGCGATTGCTGCTCTCTGACACTGTCCGCCACTGACCTGATTGGGATAGCGGTCTGCCATCTCTATCGGAAGTTCCACCTGTTGCAATAATTGTTCCAAACGATTCTGCGCTTCTTTTTTACTGACACCATGATTGCGCATGCTTTCCATGATGCTGGTTCCTAATTTTTTTCTGGAATCAAAGGAATCCTGCTGCACCTGAAATACCATCTGCATTTCCGTATAAAACTCTTTTAGAGATTTTCCTCTTAGTTTCTGAATGTCAGTTCCGTTCAGGAAAATATCCCCCCCATCCGGTTTCAACAGATGGGTGATCATTTTTACGGTGGTGCTTTTTCCACAACCGCTTTCTCCAACGATTCCCAGACATTCTCCACGCTGCAACGAAAAACTGATGCCATTTACCGCTGTGAACAATTTTTTGTTTTTGTAAAATTGTTTTGATAAATTTTTTACTTCTAATATCGTATCCATAGCTAATATTACGCCCCTAATTTAACTCCGTTTCAGACGCAGCACCGAACCAATCAGTTTTTTCGTATATGCATCCTGAGGATAATTCAGAACATCCTCTTTCGTGCCGTATTCCACCAGTTTTCCCTGATGCATGACTGCCACATGGTCTGCCAGATAATTGACCACACCGATGTTATGCGTCACCAGCACAATAGATGTTCCATACATATCACGCAATTTTTTCATTTCCCGCAAAACCTGAAGCTGTACCGTCACATCCAGTGCACTGGTCGGTTCATCTGCCAGCAGCAAACACGGACGGAGTACCATGGCAAGCACGATTCCTACACGCTGGTTCATGCCACCGGAAAATTCAAAGGGATAACTTTTTAAAATCTGCGCTCCGTTGGTAAATCGTAACTGTTCAAACAATTCCAATGCCCGATCACAAATCTCTCCTTTTGATATCGATTCATGTTCCAGTACTGCCTCATAAAGCTGCTCCTCTATGGTTCGGATTGGACAAAGGGACGCTCCCGCGTTCTGAAAGATCATGCCGATTTCCGCTCCGCGCAGACGGCGCAGTTCTTCTCCTCGAATCTGCGTCATATCGATTGTCGTATTCATTCCCTGATAGAGAATCTGCCCCTGTGTCACCGCTCCGCCATTTCCCAATAGTCCCATAGCTGCCCGGATCAGGGTGCTTTTTCCACTTCCGGATTCCCCAACGATACCAAGGATTTCTCCCGGTTTCATTGCCAGTGAAACGTTTTCTATTACCTGTTTTTTCCCGTAATGAATATCGACCTTACGATATTCTAATATATTACTTATCATATCATTTGTCCCTAAATCATATCCCGCACAGTATCACCCAACAAGTTAAATAACGCCACGGTCACAAACATTGCAATCCCCGGTGCAATCACGATCCACGGACAGGTCTGCAGCATACTTCGTCCATTGCTCATCATAGAACCCCATTCTGCCATCGGTGGTGTTGCGCCAAGTCCCAGAAATGACAACCCTGCCAGCTCCATGATCATGGTTCCGATATCCAGCATGGCCGTCACGATCATCGTTCCCGCAATATTGGGAAAAATATGTCTGAGGAGGATCTGCATTCCACTACACCCCGACAATTTTGCCGCCGCGATATACGGCATTTCCTTTACTGTCAATGTCTGGCTTCGTGCAAGACGGGCAAATTTTGTCCATGAAATGCAGGCCAGAGCGATCACCGCACTTTTTAAACCGCCGCTTAAAACACCTGCCACCGCAATGGCAAATACCATACCCGGAAATGCCAGAAACAGATCTGAGATCCGCATGATCAGATCATCGATTTTTCCACCAAAATACCCACCAACCATTCCAAAAATCGTACCTGTGACAGAAATGATCAGCACCAGGGCCAACGCGGAAAATACGGTTGTCTGTGCCCCCAGAATCACACGGGAAAGCATGTCCCTTCCGTACCGATCGGTTCCGAATAAATGCTGTGCCGAAGGTTTTGCCAGCGCATTTGCCAAATCCTGCTCATAGGGATCATATGGTGTCAGATGTATCGCAAAAGCTGCTGTAAAAAGCAAAATCCCCACCAGAATCAGCAGTATGATAAATTTTATTTTTGTCTTTTTCCTTCGCATGTTATCGTCTCCTGTTTTCTCAGGAATTTTCCTGTAACCGGATACGCGGATCCAGATAATGGTAAATAATGTCCGTCACCAGATTTACCATCACATAAATAATTGCCATCCAAACCACATATACCTGTATCACCGGATAATCTCTGGTCAAAATTGCATCCACTGCCATTTTCCCAACGCCATCCCACATAAAAATAGACTCCACGATAGCAGTTCCGCCAAGCAGGGAACCGATAGACAGAGACAGCAGCGTTACGATGGTCAGCATCGATGCTTTTAAAACACTTCTAACCAGGATTTTTCTCTCTCTGACACCCCTTGCACGGGCTCCGACCACGTAATCTTTTTTCAATTCTTCCAGAACCGTTGCCCGAATCTGTCTGGTATACTTTGCAGACATGGCAATGGCCAGCGTCAGTGTCGGCAGAACGATACTTTTCCATCCCTGACCACTTCCCATTACCGGAAACCACCCAAGTTTCAGAGAAAACAGATACATCAGCAATAACGCAACAAAAAATCCAGGCATGGAGTTTCCGATAAAACTTAAGATCCGGATAAAATAATCGGTAAATCTGTTTTTTCGTACTGCAGAGAGGATTCCCAACGGAATCGACAGCGCAATGGTCAGTAAAATGGATGTGATCGTCAGATAGACTGTCATAGGAAGCCTGCTCAAAAACATCTGTAAAACCGGCTGCCCGGAGATATAGGATGTTCCCATATCCCCTTTCAGCATATTTCCTACCCAGTTCAGATACTGCACCGGCACAGATTGATCCAGTCCCAGTTCTTCTCTGACAGCAGCTTTCTGTTCTTCCGTCCATGCCATTCCCGTATTCTGCTCCATCATGTCAACTGCATCCACCGATGACGTATGCATCAGCACAAAAGTCAGCAGCGTAATGCCAAACAAAATCGGAATCAGTTGTAATAATCGTTTTATGATGTATTTTCTCATGCCTGTTTGTATTTTTCCTTACATATCAGAAATATCATTTTCTCCTGATAGTTTCTTTTCTATATTTTTCCACTATTCTTTATCTAAATCTGCTGTAATCTCATAGTAATCCGACGGATGTGCCACCAGACCAGACACGCCTTTTCCCGATACCATCGACATTTTCAGATGAGATGCAAATACAAATGCATGATCATCCAGAATTGTCTGTGTCATCTGTGTTGCCAGAGACGCGCGTTCGGTTACATCAAAAGTAACTGCCATCTGTCTTTCCAGTGCTTCCAGAGCATCGCTGTGATAGCCGCCACGATTCTTTGTGGAACTGTCCAGGCAATGTGTGGTGAAGAAATACTCCGGATCACCCGTCGGTGCACTGACAAAAGCACCTGCAAAAATGTCCCAATCGCCTTTATCCAGATAATCCTGATAGTTGGCCGTACTGTTTACCTGCACATCAATCCCAATATCTTTCATAGTCGCCTGTACCGATTCTGCCAGTAACGGTAATTCCTGACGACTTGGATATGTTACCCATCGAATCGTCAATTTCTGACCATTTTTATCTACATATCCGTCCCCGTCAGTATCCGTCCAACCGGCGTTTTTCAACAGTTCTTTTGCATTTGCCGAATCATACGTTTCCGCCGTTACGGTAGTATCACCAAAAGTAAAACTTTCCGGAAACGGTCCTACTGCCGCTGCTCCGTTTCCATCCAGCAATACGGAAGTAAAGTTTTCCTTGTCAATCGCACTTGCGATTGCTGCACGAACGTTATCATCCCGAAGTGCTTCCGTCGCATAATTCATCTGTGCAAAGAACGAACGGGAAGTCTCACAGGAAGAAATCGTATATGATTCATTTTCAAACAATGGCAGGCTTGCATACGAAAGTCCGTAAGCGGCATCCAGTTCGCCAGACTGCATGGCCATGGTCATGGTATCTCCGTCCGTAATCGTTTTTACATAAATCGTGTCCAGATGTGGTGTACCGTTCCAGTAATTTTCATTTTTTACTAAAGTCAGACCTTTGTCGGTTTCTAACTCCTGCACAATGTACGGTCCCGTTCCTACCACTTTTCCATCATCGGTAATGCCCGCTTCCATATCAATGATACAGCCATACGGATCCGACAGATAATTCATCAGTGCCGGAACCGATTCACTGGTTGTAATCGTCAGTGTCTGTCCGTCTGCCTCAATATTGCTGATTTTCAGGTCACCTGCCGCACGTTCATGGACTGCCACCAGATCATCCAGACATTCTTTGACTGCCTGTGCATCCATTTTTCGTCCACTGGAAAATGTCACATCATCCTGCAATGTGATTTTCCAAGTGTTGTCATCTATAGTTTCATATGATTTCGCCAGCCATGGCTCTAATTCCATGGAATCAGAATACTTAAATAACGTTTCTCCGATTCCATAACGGATACAGGCCCATCCCGAATATCCCCTGTGCGGATTCACGTCCGATTCATCATTTTCTGCATTAAATGTCGTGTCGCCGTAAGTAAATACTTTCGCACCGGTATTTTCTGTTTTTGTAGAACTACTACCCTTCTGGTCACTGCTTCCACAACCGGTCAACAGACCAAGTGTCAATGCTGCGGCCAGAAGAACTCCCACCAATATTTCTATTTTTTTGTGTTTCATTACAATCCCCCGTCTTCTGTATTTTATCTACTTTTTCTTAGTTACAATGACATCTGTTTTTACATTCTCTCACAACTGCTTTTTAACTTTTTATCAGATTAACAAAACTGCCACTTTCTTACAAGCCCCTCATGGGGATACAAAAAGACACCGGAAGCTTTCGCTTCCGATGCCTTTTAGGAATGAATATCAGATGTGAGCTGTATTTCATCCATTTTAGATATATCAGTGAAAGTTTCCAGCTCTCATCTGATATTGCCTCCAGCAGGATTGCAGAGATGCACAGTGGAATTATGTCATGCTTTGCATGACGTGCATCTCGCAGCAAGAATGCCAAAAGCATTCTTGAATAATATGAGATAATTTTTGTATAACTTATTTCTCCCAGTGATCTTTCTCCTGTGCATATAATTCCGGCAGAATTTTTGCAAGGTTGGAGAACTCTTTTACATTGTGGTTTAACAGGCAAAGTGGTCCTTCTTTCGGAATTGTTACTCCGTCCGGGATGCATTTTACTGCTTTGCCGTCGATGATCTGATAGCCGAACCAGAACATGGACTGTAACTGAGATCCACCCTCTACCGGACGCAGGAAATGGGTCATAACAACCGGGATGTCCGGTGTCTCGTCATCACCAACGATTTTTACATTTGCGCAAACAAGTGCATTACACTCATCGGTATCAATACGGGATGTGTCATAACCAAGTTTACCAGGCTCTTCGAAGCTGATCACCAGTAAGCCAGCTCCACCCGGAAGTCCGATATCCTCCCAGATATGATGAACGCTGCCCCAGTGACGCTCTCTCATAGATAAGGACATATCCACTGCACGGGCCGGATCTTCCAGATATACATCATAATGATCCTCATTATCCCAGCATGCATAACGCAGTCTGTCGATTGGATGCCAAGCAAACCACCAGTCAAACATTTCACCAGTTACACCCGGGAAAAAGGTAGGATTTGCTGTCATTGCAGTACCGTTTTCCAGCTGCCACCATCCGAAATCAACATCAAGCGGACCATCAAATAATTTATTTCTGTCTTCGATTCTTAAAGCATCCTTCGGATCCAGAGACTCCTTCGAGATACGGTCGTATTTCTCCTGCTCGCCGGCATAAATGTCCTGCGCATAGAATTTATAAAAGCTTTTCTGTTTGTCTTCATTTGTACATGGTACTTTCTTTGCCATAGTTTTTCTCCTCCTGAAATTATATGAATTTTGCTGCGTCTTTCACGCACGTTTTTGATGTCTCTATTATAAAATCGCGAAAAAAATCCTGCAAGATAGCCTTGCAGGAATTCTCTTTTTGTATATATTCCAACCGGGAATATATTCATTTCATTTATGCCTTTTGCGCAATATTTCTGATGTGCTCATTTTTATTATCTTAATGGTACATCCTTTTGCAAATCATTACATAGCTATTACTCTCCATGTATCGTTGGCCGCAGCATACTGATAAACTTCTGCAGTGATTCCTTCTGATTATTCGGATTCCAGGCGCAAATAATGCCGTTTTTCTGATCCACCAGGGGAATCTGCACGATATCATCCCTGGACGGGAAGTCAAAATAATCGTCTGCCATCAATACCACAGAACTGTCTTTACGGAATAAATACTGAATTTCATAAGCATTTTTGTAGCGGTAGCGGATTTTTGGTTCCACATGATATGGCTTGAAACGTTCTTCCAAATCCTCCTGATGAGAACCTTTTTTTCCATGCTCCAGCGTCACAAACTCTTCATATATAATATCGCCCATAGTCAGACTGCTGTTTTTGGCCAGATGATGATTCTCAGAAATCAAAATCTGGACGTTGGAACAGGCCGCCCATTTCCAGCAGAGTTCCTTGCGC
>CAVAFS010000189.1:10166-19065 GCA_963587975.1 Bulleidia sp.
CATCAAAATCTGGACGTTGGAACAGGCCGCCCATTTCCAGCAGAGTTCCTTGCGCTCCAGGGCAAACCGCTCAAAATCCGGCACCATGACGGCATCGTACTTTCCTTCCAGAAGCTTGTCTTCCAAATCTGTCATGTATTCACTGGAAAGCTCCAGCTGAATATTCGGATACGCCTTTTTAAACCGTTCCTCCAGATTCCAGAAATATTTCTCCGGCCGCGCCGTATTCAGCAATCCGATATGTAACACAGCCTCTTCCTCCGCATGCAGGGATGCGGCCCGGATATAGCTGTCGTGCATCGCCCGTACCTGTTCGTTCCAGTCGTGATACAGGATTTTTCCCGCATCTGTCAGATGTATCTCCCTGGTCGTCCGTTGAAACAGCTCGATTCCAAGCTCTTTCTCCAGCTTTGCAATGCTTTTGCTCACCGCCGACTGCGTCATGTGCAGATAATCACTTGCTTTGGCAAATCCCTCATATTCCGCCACACACAAAAAAATGATGATCTGCTGAATGGAAATACCCGCCAATGAAAAATCCATGTTTTTTGCCCCCTCTTCTGTCTCAAATATTCAATACACACAAACATTTCATCGAAAAAATCAACACAACTAATTTTTCGCTGTTCTAAGATTATATCTTTTTATAACACGGTTTTCAACCCGATTTATTCCCGGTTGGAATAATTCTGCCTTTTTTATTCATTGGACAGTTTTTCCCCTGCTAAATTATAATATTTTTATAAACATTTCATAAAAAACTTATGAGGAGGCAGGACTTATGAACAACACGAAAAGTAACTTCGGTAAATGGGGTTGGGCGATGATCATCTACTGTGCCATCAGCTACTATATGGCAGCTGTATTATCCACAGATACGCTGAACTGGTATCCATCCGCATTTGCTTCATTAAGAGGATGGGGCGAGGGATTTGTAAACTTATGTAATGCCATGGCCGGACTTGGTGGATGGATCGGTGTCGCAGCTGCGATCATTTTCAGTATCATGGCAGCAAAAAAAGGAAGCCGTTTTATGGCAGTATTCGGAAATGTCATTTGCGGTATCCTCTGTATCATCTTTGCTACTACCAAAAACATGGGCGTATTCCTTTTTATCGTTGTATGTCTGACATTCGTATCTGGAAACATCCAGCTGAACGTTGTACCAAACAACATTATGAACATCTGGTTCCCGCATAAAAAAGGGCTGGCACTTGGATGGGCTTCCATGGGTCTTCCGATTTGTACAGCAACTATCATTCTGATCCTGAACGCAATCGGAAATCCGCAGACCGCTTACATTATTATCGGTATCGCATGTTTCGTTGTTGCAGCACTTTCTATCTTCTGGGCAAAAGATACACCAGAAGAAGTTGGTGCTACACCGGATAACGAGCCGATCGACCGCGAGCAGGCACTGCTTCAGAAAGAAAAACAGGAAGCTGCCGCTGCAAAAATGACCATGGGCGTTATCGCAAAAGATAAAAACACATGGCTCATCGGATTCGGACATGGTTTCTTATGGATGACAACCATCGGTCTGGTATCCAACTTTGTTACAAAATTAATCATGGTAGGAACTGCTCCTACATTTGCTGTTACAATGCTTACCGTTGCTGCTATCGTTGGTATCATCGGAAGCTACATCTGGGGCTGGTTAGATCAGAAATTCGGAACAAAAAATGCTTCCCTGATCTACGGTGTATGGTATCTCATCGCATTATTGCTGATGATCTTCCAGAACGGCTCCATGATCCTGATCGGACTTGCAACCTTCTTCGTTGGATTCGGTATCGGCGGAATCGGTAACCTGATTCCTTCCATTATCGGAACATGTTTTGGAAGATTCGGTTTCATTCAAGCAAACCGTCTGATTGCACCGATTAATACAGCTGTTCGTTCCACAGCACTGATCATCATCGGTGTGATCGGTGTAGAACACCTGAACACAGCATACATGGTATTCTTTGCATTTTCCGTACTGGCCATCATCCTGATTTCTTTCATCAAACCGAAAACTTACGAATAAACCTATATATTATAGAAAACCTATTACCTAAAGTCGAAAGAGGGGCAGCCGCAAGGCTGTCCCTCTTTCCTTAAAAGTTTTATTTAGCTGCAAGAGCTTTTTTGATCTCCTCAGTAAGAAGCGGAACGATCTTGTTCAGATCTCCTACGATACCGTAGTCAGCTACATCGAAGATAGGAGCATCTTCGTCTTTGTTAACTGCGATGATCAGATCAGACTCTTCCATACCAGCTACGTGCTGGATTGCTCCGGAAATACCGATTGCAAAGTAAACCTGCGGACGAACTGTCTTACCAGTCTGTCCAACCTGCAAATCCTGTGGTTTCCAGCCTGCATCTACTACTGCACGGGAGCAGGATACAGTACCGCCAACAACCTCAGCCAGCTCTTCGAGCATTTTGAAGTTCTCCGGTGTTCCAACTCCACGGCCGCCGGATACAAGGATCTTAGCGTCCTGGATATCAACAACGTCAGATACGTTTTTAACGATGTCGAGGATCTCAACGTATTTGTTGTCCGGTGTGAATCCTGGGTTGTACTCAACAACTTCCGGATTAGCGTCAGCGATCGGCTCGATCTTCTGCATAACACCTGGACGAACAGTTGCCATCTGCGGACGGTTGTCCGGGCAAGCGATGGTTGCGATTGTGTTTCCACCGAATGCAGGACGTGTCATCAGTAACTGGTTGTGTTTCTGCTCTTTACCCGGCATTGGGTTCAGTGGGAAATCACCAACCTCAAGGGATGTACAGTCTGCTGTCAGACCTGTCTGTACACGTGCGGATACACGAGGGCCAAGGTCACGTCCGATGGCTGTTGCACCAACTAACATGATCTCCGGTTTGAACTCGTTGATCACAGATGCAAGTGCATGTGTATACGGCTCTGTTCTGTATACCTCAAGCTCTTTGTCATCTACTACGATAACTTTATCTGCACCGTAAGCGCCAAGCTGTGCTGCAAGGTCTTTTACGTTATGTCCAACTAATACTGCTACTACTTTTTCATTTAAATCATTTGCAAGGTCTTTTGCTTTTCCGAGTAACTCGAAAGCGATCGGGCTGATCTCATTATCTACCTGCTGAGCGAATACATATACGTCTTTGTACTGCTCAATTAAGGATTGTTCCATTGCTGCCATTGTTATTTCTCCTTTCTCTTACAGTCCGCATACATGTTTCTCTGTCATCTTACCAAGCAGATAAGAAACAGCTTCTTCTGTATCCAGTGTGATTTTCTCTCCAGCACCTTTTCTTACTTTATCGGATGCTTTGGCGATCTTTGTCGGAGAACCTGCAAGACCCATGTTGGAATCATCCAGAGTCTTCAGATCTGCTCTTGACATTGTCTTGATCTCTGCTTCGCATGCATCAAAGATTCCGCCAGGAGTCATGTATCTCGGCTCGTTGATCTCTGCCAGGCATGTTACCAGACAAGGCATCTGAGCTTTTACTACGTGGTATCTGTCGTCATACTGACGCTGTACTTTTACTGCACCGTCTTCGATCTCGATCTTACGTGCGTAAGAGATTACCGGGATGTCAAGGTGCTCAGAGATCTGAGGTCCAACCTGTGCGGTATCACCATCGATCGCCTGACGGCCTGTGATGATCAGGTCGTAGTCACCTAACTCACGGATTGCTGCAGCTACTGTAGAGGATGTAGCCCATGTATCAGCACCGCCGAGGCATCTGTCTGTTACCAGAACGGCATTGTCAGCGCCCATAGCTAATGCTTCACGCAGAGCGTCTCCGGCTTTCGGAAGACCCATTGTTACAACTGTAACTTCTGCGCCATACTGATCTTTTAATCTTAAAGCAGCCTCAAGACCTGCTTTATCATCCGGGTTCATGATTGTGAGCATTGCTGCTCTGTCAAGGGTTCCGTCCGGATTGAACTTAACTCCACCTGCTGTATCAGGTACCTGTTTAATACAAACAATAATCTTCACGATTGTTTTCCTCCTTACTTAAGTAATGCACCAGAAATAACCATACGCTGAACTTCACTTGTTCCTTCGTAGATCTCTGTGATCTTAGCATCACGCATCATACGCTCAACATCGTACTCTCTGATGTAACCATAACCACCATGTAACTGTACGCATTTTGTTGTAACTTCCATTGCAACTTCTGCAGCGTAGAGTTTTGCCATAGCAGCTTCTACAGAATAAGAAACTTTAGCACCAGCCTGGTACTCGTCTTTCTTTAATGCAGCTCTGTATACCATTAACTGAGCAGCTTTTACTTTTGTAGCCATGTCTGCTAACTGGAACTGTGTGTTCTGGAACTGAGCGATGCTTCTGCCGAACTGTTTTCTCTCTTTTACGTATGCGACTGTTGTCTCTAATGCACCCTCTGCAAGACCAAGGGCCTGTGCAGCGATACCGATACGTCCGCCATCCAGTGTATGCATAGCGATGTTGAAACCTTTACCCTGTTTTCCAAGGAGGTTCTCTTTCGGGATACGGCAGTCTGTGAAGATTAACTCATATGTGGATGAACCACGGATACCCATTTTTTTCTCTTTTACACCAAAGGTAAATCCTGGTGTTCCTTTTTCAACGATGAAAGCAGAGATCTCTTTCATTGTTCTGCCACGTTTTTCAACTTTGCCTGTTACAGCGATTACGATATATACGTCAGCTTCTTTACCGTTTGTGATGAAGCATTTGGATCCGTTCAGAACCCACTCGTCTCCGTCTAATACAGCTTTTGTCTGCTGGCCCTGGGCATCGGTACCTGCCATCGGCTCTGTTAAACCGAAAGCGCCCAGTTTTTTACCGGAAGCAAGATCCGGAACATATTTCTCTTTCTGCTCTTTTGTACCAAATGTAAGGATCGGGTCTACACAAAGGGATGTATGTGCAGATACGATAACACCTGTAGTACCGCAAACTTTTGATAACTCCTCTACGCACATAGCGTATGTAAGGATGTCACAGCCCTGTCCACCGAGTTCCTTCGGTACCGGGATACCAAGGAAGCCATATTTCGCCATTTTTTCAACGGTTCCAGTCGGGAATTTTTCAGTTTCGTCAACTTCCTGAGCAAGTGGTTTTACTTCGTTCTCAGCGAATTCTTTGAAAAGGCTTCTTGCCATTTCATGTTTCTTACTTAATCCGAAATCCATTTTTTACTTTTCCTCCATAACGTTATAGTTTCGTGATTGTCTCTCGAAAGCTTCTCGCCTGTAATTTCCAGCTTTTGATTCTCCATGATAAAAACCCCCATTTTTATATAGAAAATACTGTTCTCTTACTTTCAGGTTTCCGAGAGGTTACTATAATTTATTTGCAAACATCATGCCAACTTTTAAAACCTTTGATTTATGCGGTTCTTCCAGAAAGGCTGTTTATTTTTTAACACTTAACCGATTAGAACCGTTTATTTTTCCTACACTTTTCCACATTTCTTTTGCTTTTCCCACACATATATGGCATACTGAATATAGACGGTATTTATATCATGTAATTTGTATGGATTTTAATTTTTTAACTGAGCATATCGCAAAAAGAGGAATGTATCATGAAACTTTCAAAATTATTATTAGATGCGCTGGAAACATTTCCAAATTTCGTAATTATAGATAAAGATGCCACCATCGTTTATTTAAACGAATCTTATGCCAGCCTTCTCGGCATTTCACGGGAAAAGGCCATTGGCAAACCGGTCACTGAGGTTATCCCCGGTACCCGCATGGTAAAAGTTCTGGAATCCGGGAAACCCGATATCGGACATCTGATGACACTTTATGACCATACACAAAAGAAAAATGTAACGGTTGCCTGCAACCGCATGCCCATTTTTCAGGATGGAAAAGTCATCGGTGCTGCAGCTGTAACTATCATGCAGGATGTACTTCCAACGGTTACCCAGTTAAACCGGGAACTTTCTGCCGTCCGCAAAGAAAATGAGTTCTACCGCCATGAATTGAACATGCTGCAGAATCATTTTGACAGCCTGAACCGAATCATCGGACATTCCCCGGCTTTACTGGATATCAAGCAGACCATTTCCGATTATGCTGCATCCGACCTGCCAATCCTGATCACAGGCGAAACCGGTGTCGGAAAGGAATTATTTGCAAAAGCAATCCATGAAATGAGTCCGCGTAAATTCCATCCTTATATAAAAATTAATTGCGCTGCGATTCCTACGGAATTGCTGGAATCCGAATTATTCGGCTATGAACCGGGTGCTTTTTCCGGTGCTTCCAAAACCGGAAAGCCCGGTAAATTTGAACTGGCCAACCACGGTACGATCCTGCTGGATGAAATCGGTGAAATGCCTCAGACACTCCAGAGCAAACTGCTACGCGTCCTTCAGGAACAGGAATTTGAACGGGTCGGCGGTATTAACACGATCAAAATTGATGTAAGAATTATTTGCTGCACAAACCAGAACCTGCAGCAATTGATACAGGAAAAACGATTTCGAAGTGATCTTTACTACCGCATTAATACGGTAGAATTAAAAATTCCACCACTGCGTGATCGAAAAAAGGACCTAGCTGAACTGACCGATTATTTTATTCAAAAATACAATGCCGAACACGACACACATGTCATTTCCATTGATACGGATGTCCTGCAGCTCTTCCAGTCCTATGACTGGCCGGGAAATGTCCGGGAACTAGAGCATATTGTGGAACGCTTATGCACCATCAACAACAACCGTACCATTACGATGAAAAGCTGTGGTTTCCTGCAGGAACTGGTTCAACAGACCGGTCATGTAAATACAGATGTTCCCTCATCCATCGCTTCAACTCAGTCCGGTTCACAGATCTTGTGGAATGCAAACCCAGATAGTTCTGCTGTGCAGCACGATTCCACTGCTTCTGCTCCGACCGGTGAAGTGTCCTGGAACGACTTGTCCCGCAAGATACAGAACACGGAAAAAGAAGCTATCATTCAGGCATTGCTGCAGACCAACGGAAACAAGGCAAAGGCTGCACGGCTACTGAATATCGATCGGTCTTCGCTGTATTATAAATTGAAAAAATCTAATATTACGGAATAAAGTTAGAAAACGTAAATAAAGAAAATGTGGTATTTTTCCTAAGCAGGCGATTGTTAGCCGCGAAGGTAAAATACCACATTTTCGTTTCATACACTAAAAAGTAAATTTTATAAACACATTTTAAGACGCTTTTCCAATACGTTTCAGATAAAGCTTTGTCTCACTGACAACCACTCCACTCAGTGCCACCAGTGCGATCAGGTTCGGAATTGCCATCAATCCGTTAAAAATATCCGCAATCGTCCATACAGCAGAAACCGTCATGTACGGTCCGATAAATACTGCCAAAATATATAACCAGCGATATCCTTTTACAACTTTCTGATTTCCATGGCATAAGTACTCCAGACATCTCTCACTGTAGTAATCCCAGCCAAGAATGGTTGTAAATGCGAAGAATACCAGACAGATCATCAGGATAAATGCAGAAACCTGCTCCGGGAACGGTAATGTCATCTGGAATGCTTTTGTCGTAACAGCTACACCTTCCAGTCCAACGTTCCATGTACCTGCGATAACAATGGAAAGACCTGTCATTGTACAGATAATGATCGTATCAATAAAAGTTCCAAGCATAGAGATCAGCCCCTGCTGTCCCGGAGAATCTGTCTGAGCTGCTGCTGCTGCGATCGGTGCACTACCAAGACCAGCTTCGTTTGAGAAAATACCACGGGCAATACCTTTCTGCATTGCCATCAATACAGCTCCCAACGCTCCACCTGCTGCTGCACGAAGTCCAAAAGCACTCTCAACAATTGTCTTAAATGCTGCTGGAATCTCTCCAAGATGTGTCAGCAAAATGATCAGTACAACGATAACATAAGCAATTGCCATAAACGGTACAACAATCTGTGAAACGCTGGAAATACGTTGGATACCACCGATAACAACCAGTGCCACGCAGATGGAAAGCAAAATACCTGCGATAACAATCGTCCAGGAATAATCTGTACCAAACATATGAACCGTCCATGTTTTATCCGGATCAAAGAATGTCTGAACCGCATTTGTGATACCATTGATCTGTGTAAATGTTCCGATACCCATCAGACCAACACAGACACCGAAAAATGCAAAAATCTTTGCAAGCCATTTCCACTTTGGTCCCATACCTTTTTCTATGTAGTAGAACGGGCCACCCACAATATGACCATCCTCTGCAACGGTACGATATTTGACTGCCAGCAGACACTCTGCATACTTTGTAGCCATACCCACAAATGCAGCAACCCACATCCAGAATAAAGCACCCGGGCCTCCGGCTACCAGCGCGGTTGCAACACCGACGATATTACCGGTACCGATGGTTGCGGACAATGCAGTACACAATGCTGCGAAACTGGATACTTCTCCGCTGTCACCACTTTTTTCATTTACAAAAAGTTCCTTGATTGCACGTGGCAGAAGTCGGATCTGCAAACCTTTGACTCTTGTTGTCAGAAATACACCGACTGCCAGAATGAGGACGATCAGGGGAACACCCCATACAAAATCGTCAATTGTTGATAAAATTTGATTAAACACTTTTCTTCTCTCCCTTTTTATAATAATAAAAATAAGGCTGATAAAATATCAGCCTCTAAAGAGTAGAACATGCATATATTGTGGTATGCTCTGTCCTTTTGCCTGAGAGATAAGCAGCTATAAAGACTTTTATAACCGCGACACCTTCGGCGCTTCGCCATTGCGAAGACTCTCCAGAGTGAACCCGTCTATGACAAGTTCGTAGAAAAGCATATCACAGGTTTTTACAATATGCAAGCTTTTCTCTTTATACAACGCACATTTGTCTTTCTGACATGTTCAAACAAGCACATAGAACTACTAAAAACGGTCTGCATTATGC
>CAVAFS010000190.1:0-3237 GCA_963587975.1 Bulleidia sp.
TCTGAAGAGTGTGACTATTGGCATCAATTTGGATGAAAATCTGCGGCCGAAGGAAGCGGGAATTATTTCTATTAATGAAAAAGAGTTTTCGGCGGGAAGTATCATCAATAAACTGATGAAACACCGCTTGAATGACCGTCAGGTCATGATGACACCGCTGTATCCATTGCAGAAAGGACTGCATGGAGAGGAACAGAAGTCGCTGAATTATTCTATGGGAAGTGCGCTTCAGACGATTTTTGAAAAGTCACTGCGTGCTTTTGAACCCATCATTCAGAATTATTATAAGGAAAACACAGCCATGTTTGTGGCGCTGCTGGATGATATTCGATTTCTGACAGCTGGCGGGAAGTTTATTCTGGATATGCGTGCACATGGATTTGAAATGTGCCGACCGCAGATCTGTCCGGTGGAGGACAAGGTTTGTGAGTTAAAACAGGTCTATAATCCGATGCTTGCTATGCGTGGCGTGGAGAAAACGGTGGTTTCCAATGAGTTTGCTCTGGATGAAAATGGACGCTTTTATATTGTAACGGGACCAAACCACGGCGGAAAGTCAATTTTTGCCTACTCGGTCGGAATGGCACAGGCGTTGTGTCAGCTGGGACTTTTTGTGCCGGCGCATCAGGCAAAAATGAGCCCGATGATGGGGATTTTTACACATTTCCCGGTTTCGGATGAAAATAACTATGGCAAAGGACGTCTGGAAAGTGAGTGTGCCCGCTTGAGTGAAATTTTGGGACAGCTCTCAGACACGGACATGCTTTTGATGGATGAGTCTTTTTCCAGTACCAGCGGCCTGGAGGCTGGCTACATCGCTTCGGAGGTGCTGACGGGAATCGGTGTGATCGGTTGCTGCGGTCTGTTTGTAACGCACATTCATGATCTGCCGATGAAGATCGCAGAGTATAACAATTATCCGGGAAACCGCAGCAAGATCGATAATCTGGTGGCACAGATGGAAAATAAGGAGGACGGTGTGCGAAGTTACCGTATCAGCAGAACGACTCCGGACGGACTGAGTTATGCCAGAGATATCGCGTCCCGCTATGGATTGAATTTGCAGGAAATCTGCCAGAAGGCGCAGAAGCAGGATTAGATATCAGGTAAATCAATCTGCTAAGGTTCTTTATTAGAAGCAGGAAGAAGATGGCTTTCAATTAAGCAGAAAATGTTTAAAATACAGGCGGTGACGGACTTTACAAGTTTTTTCACCGGTATTAAAATAGAAGTGTTCCGAAAAATGCAGAATATATATATTTTTTGCAGAAGATGTGGAATAGTTCAAAAGAAGCATGAGGAGGATAAGATCATGATTAATGCAGCTTTTATTTATGTAGCACCAGGACAGAATCCAGAGGAGCAGAAAGCAGTGATTCCATCTGAGACACTGACTTTACATGTCGTAGGATGCTCTACTTACGAGCAGGCAGAGGCAGCAGCAAAGGAACTGGTTGCAAATGGATGCGGCGCTATTGAGTTATGTGCAGGTTTTGGTAACGAGGGAATCGCACGGATCAAAAAGGCAGTTGGACCGGAAATCCCGGTAGGAGCTGTAAAATTTGATTATCATCCGGCTTTCGGTTTCAAGAGCGGAGACGAATTATTCCAGTAAGCATAAACAGTAATTAAAATAAAAAGAGTTTTGAGCGAATGTCAGAGGTGTTGAAGCGGTCAGAACTCTTTTTGGATGTAAAAAGTTCTATATTTATAGAAGAAAAGGGAGCGTTAAGGAGTTTCTTTTTGGGGAACGGTTGTTTTTTCTCCCGCGGTATGTTACTATCAGTAGTACTGATGAGAATTATGTATGAGAGTATAGAGAGAAAAAACGGAGGAATGAAAATTTGAGTAAAGTAGCGATTGTGACAGACAGTAACAGTGGAATTACTCAGGCACAGGCAAAAGAACTTGGAATCCGCGTCATGCCGATGCCGTTTTATATTAATGAAGAAATGCTTCTGGTGGATATTGATCTGACCCAGGAACAGTTTTATGAGAGACTGACAGAAGGTGCAGATATTCATACATCCACACCGATTCTGACAAACTTTACAGAACTTTGGGATGAACTGCTTGAGGAGTACGATGAGATCATTCATATTCCGATGTCCAGCGGACTTTCCAGCACCTGTTCCACAGCAACGATGCTGGCCCAGGATTATGACGGAAAGGTATTCGTTGTAGATAACCAGCGTATTTCCGTGACACAGCGCCAGTCAGTTATGGATGCTATGGAGCTTGCCGCAGCAGGAAAATCCGGTCAGGAAATTTACGATAAACTGATGGAGAATAAGATGGAGTCCAGTATTTATATCATGCTGGATACCTTATATTATTTGAAAAAAGGCGGCCGTATCACACCGGCGGCAGCAGCACTTGGTACTCTGCTGAAACTGAAACCGGTTCTGCAGATCCAGGGTGAGAAGCTGGATGCCTTTGCAAAAGCAAGAACAGTTAAACAGGCGAAAAATATCATGATCAAACAGATCAAAGATGACTGTGAGCGTCGTTTTGGCTCTGCAGATGGTACTGGCGTACACATTTCCATGGCTTATACTCATGACCGTGAAGCAGCAGAAGAGTTCAAAAAAGAAGTGCAGGAAGCATTTCCAAATCATGAAATCGTGCTCAATCCGTTATCCTTAAGTATTGCATGTCATATCGGACCGGGTGCGCTGGCTGTGACAGCGACAAAAGCAATCGAGGTGGACGCATAAAATGGATCTTGAGAAGTTAAAAGAAATTCGAAACATGGGATACATTAAGCATACAGGAATCAAAACCGTAGAACTTCGGGAAGGATATGCAAAGGCAGAAATTGTTCTGGATGAGCGACATGCAAATCCGATCGGCTCCACACACGGTGGCGTGCTTTTTACATTGGTGGATACCGTTGGCGGTGCGGCAGCAACCAGCCGTGGCAGATACGTGACTACCGTATCCGGTAACATCAACTACCTGCGTCCGGCCATGAACTGCAAAAAACTGATCGGAGAATCCCGTGAGATTAAAATCGGTAAAAAAATGTGCGTGTATGATGTGATGATCACAGATGAGAATGACCGCGAGATCGCAAAAGCTACCATGACATATTTTTATCTGGATAAGATCAATGCAGAGGATTTTATAAAATAATTTTGTAAACTGATTTTATAAAATCGAGAAGCTGGATCAGAATGAATCTTGCCTGAATTGTATAGGCCGGATAAAGTGATAATAATTTATTAGATTTACTTA
>CAVAFS010000191.1:0-2126 GCA_963587975.1 Bulleidia sp.
CCAGTTTGCTACTTCTTCCACACGATTCAACTTGCGAAGCAGTACTGCTTTCAATCCTCTCGCCTTGATATTATGACTGTTTTTCACCAGACTGCGCTCCATAAGTTCCAATGCCTGCTCGTATTCACCATCTTCGCACGCGATGCAGGCCAGATAATAATAGGACATTTCCTGCTGCGCATTCGTCCATGCCGCCTTATAAAAAGCATCATATGCTTCCTCTTTTCTGTCCTGATAAAACAGCACCAGTCCCAGATTATAGTAAGGCTCACTGTCATAAGGATTTGGACTCCGCCAGGTCAGACGTTTAATTGCTGCGCGGAAATGTTTTTCTGCTTCTGCAAACTGCCCCCGCCGCATCAGAAGCATGCCATAGGCCTGATTTATCCGGATATCCCCCGAATCTCGTTTTAATCCTTCCAGATAATATGGATCCGGCCGCCAGGTCGCATGACGATGCTGCTCGATATGCTGTGCCGTCAAAAGCAGTTCTTCGTTTGTTAAAATTTCTTCCGGCTTTTTGGCCGCCTCCGCCGGCTCGCCCAGCTTCGGAATGGTTTCCTCTTCCGGTTCATATGCTACCAGCAGTTTTCCGTGTCCATACACAGACACTTTCAATTCCTGCACTTTCTTTACTGCCACCGGAATTATTTCTTCGTATGTTTCCACCGGAGACAGTTGTGTCTGTTTTCGGAACACTTCTGTGCCCTTCTGTTCCAATACGATTTCTGCATCCGCATATTCTTCCGTTGCATACACAACGATTTTTGCGCCCTGTGAAGTCAGTTCCAGATTCAAAGCTGCATGAATGGAAGCATTTTTTACCGCTCCCACTTTTTTGTATGGCATAAAATACTGGGTAAATACTTTTTCTTCAAATGGTTTTAACCAACTGAAATCTGGCTGATTTTCTGTGTATACACCTGTCATCAGCTCGATATACGGACCATCCTCATCGGTCAGATTGCGGTCCCACGCTTTTCCGAATTCACCACAGCCCCAGGTCCACTGCTTTTTGCCCGGTGAAAAATGGTGATCTGCCACATGGAGCAGTCCGGCTTCTTTTTTGTAATCATACCCACCCACAAAATCATATTTCGATGTTTCTGCCATGTAAGAGGTCGGAACCGGAATATTTTTGTATCGGGAAATGTCAACCCCTTCGCTGTAGTCGTGTTTATAATACTCTCCCTTTGCAATCGGAAACCTTGAAACCGCGCGTTTTCCATGATCGTACACGGTATGTACATCTGGTGGAAAAATTGACTGCGTGTATTCATTGACGGAAACTGCCGGATTTGCCCACCACAAAAATGTCTGTGGCAATGGAGTTCGATTGTAAAGCTGTCCACGAATCTCAATGTAAGCTTTTCCCGGATATAAGGTAAAGGATGTCAGCACTTTTGTACCGTACATCTGATCCACATCGCCCACCAACAGCGTCACACTGCCATCCTCATGGGTTTCCACCAGATGATCCACCGGCATATAGGTCGTTGGACGGTGATGCTGTGGCCAGTTAAATTCGATACCACCGGAAATCCACGGACCGGCAAGTCCCACCAGCGCCGGTTTGATCACATGGTTATAATACACAAAATCGTAATCGTTTGTTTTGTCGTAAGCCCGCTGAATTCGTCCGCCAAGTTCCGGCAGGATCATAATTTTCAGATATTCATTTTCCAGATACACTGCGTGCCAGACTTTATCTTTCTTCTCATGACTGATCTTCTCTGTGGTCGGATACGGATATAATTTTCCGGAACTTCCCTGATATACTCGTTTTTCCAGAAACATTGGATTTTTGTCCGGTACACCGATCTCATAAGTTGGAATCACTATATCTTCTTCCCAGATTTTTGCACTGCTTGTTGTTTCCATAATTTTCCGTCCTTTCTACTTTTCTTCTCCTGTTATCATTCCTGTGTAAATTCATCCAATTATTATCAATTTCTTGCTCTCATTATATTCCAGACAGTTCCTGTTTTCATTCGATTTAATTGCTGATTTATTGCAAAAAATTGCTTTTGACAGAAAACAGTAAAACACGTATACTTATAGTAAGTACTAAAATTATAAATCAAACGCACAAAACAGTTAATATGCAATTCTTATCAACTCTATTG
>CAVAFS010000192.1:0-2235 GCA_963587975.1 Bulleidia sp.
GTAAAAAACTGTCCTCAGCGTACTATTCCTCGGAAGATTCCGGTTTTTCCATGACATAGCCGCACTGCTCATCCGCACAGACCAGCTTGTTTCCTTTTTCCACCATGTAGCCTCCACACTGTGGACACGGGATCTTGGACGGTTTCTGCCAGGACATGAAATCGCAATCCGGATTGTTCTCACATCCGTAATATTTTCTGCCTTTTTTCGTTTTCTTCAGAACGATATCTTTGCCGCATTTCGGGCAGGCTACACCGATTTTTTCAAAATACGGCTTGGTGTTGCGGCAATCCGGGAAGCCAGGGCAGGCAAGGAATCTGCCGTGTGGTCCGTATTTGATGACCATGTGGCGTCCACACTGTTCACAGACAACATCGGTTACTTCATCCTCGATCTTTACTTTCTCCAGTTCTGCTTCGGCAGCTTTCACTGCTGCATCCAGATCCGGATAGAAGTTTCGAATGATCATCTTCCAGTCTACAGTGCCTTCCTCGACTTTATCCAGCAAGGACTCCATATTTGCGGTGAAGCGCTCATCCACGATCTCCGGGAAAGCTTCCTTCATAATATTATTGACAACCTCACCAAGTTCGGATACATAGAGGTTTTTATTTTCTTTTACAATATATCTTCTGCCAAGAATCGTTGTAATGGTCGGAGCATAAGTACTCGGACGTCCGATGCCAAGTTCCTCCAGTGTCTTTACCAGAGAAGCCTCGGTAAAATGTGCCGGTGGCTGTGTAAAATGCTGCTTCGGCTCAATCTCTTCTTTGGTCAGCTCTGAAGTCTCATCCAGTGATTTAGATAAAAATACACGGTCGGATTTTTCCTCATCTAACGTATACACGGACATGAAACCGTCAAATTTTACTTTAGATGCAGACACATGGAAACGGTATTTTCCTGCACCGATGGTAACGGATGTCGTCTCATAAACAGCCGGTGTCATACAGCTTGCTGCAAAACGGTTCCAGATGAGCTGATACAGACGGAACAGATCACGGCTTAAGGATTCTTTTACCATAGCCGGGGAACGGTTCAGATCTGTCGGACGAATGGCCTCATGGGCGTCCTGGATCTTCGCTGTGTTCTTCTTCACATCAGCTCTTCCACCCACATAGTCAGCACCATAGTTTGTACCGATATACTCTGCTGCCGCTGCCTCAGCTTCCTCAGACACACGGGTGGAATCGGTACGCAGATATGTGATCAGACCCACGGTTCCGCTGCCTTTGATGTCCACACCTTCATATAACTGCTGCGCCAGACGCATGGTTTTCTGTGTGGAAAAATTCAGATGCTTACTTGCTTCCTGCTGCAGGGTACTTGTCCGGAATGGAAGTGGCGGCTTTTTGGTACGCTCGCCTTTTTTCACTTCCAGTACTTTATATTCAGCTGACTCGATTTCTTTTAAAATTGCATCTAATTCTGCCTGATTGTGAATCTGGATCTTGCCATTCTCATCACCATAGAACTTCGCAACCAGCGGCTTTTTCTCACCTTTTACGTTTAATACCGCATCAATGGTCCAGTATTCTTCCGGAATAAATGCATTGATTTCATCCTCTCGGTCACAGATGATACGCAGAGCCACAGACTGTACACGGCCTGCACTCAAGCCACGTTTTACTTTCGCCCAGAGTACCGGACTGATCTTGTAACCTACCATACGATCCAGCACACGGCGGGCCTGCTGTGCATCCACCAGGTTCATGTCGATCTCGCGAGGATTCTTCAGGGAAGCCTTCACCGCGTTTTTGGTAATCTCATTAAATGTAATACGTTTTGCATCTTTGTCGCCTAATTTTAATGCCGTTGCCAGATGCCAGGAAATTGCCTCACCCTCACGGTCCGGGTCAGTTGCGAGATACACTTTTTCTGCTTTTTTCACTTCTTTTCGCAGATTTGCAAGAATATCTCCTTTTCCACGGATGGTAATATATTTCGGTTCAAAGTCATTTTCCACATCAAATCCGAGCTGACTTTTCGGCAGATCACGCACATGTCCGTTGGATGCTGCTACCTCGTAATTTTTTCCAAGAAATTTCTTTATAGTCTTAACCTTTGCCGGAGACTCCACGATTACTAAATACTTCGCCATACTTATTCCTCTTAACCTCTATGTTCTTACTTATTATCAGATGTTCAGAAACCATACTTTTATCATCTGCATTTTATAAAAATACGTATAATGCTTTTTCAAAAATATGGCACTGAACCGTTTTATATGCGTTT
>CAVAFS010000193.1:0-3164 GCA_963587975.1 Bulleidia sp.
TAATAATACAGAACAGAACAATACAATCATCGGTACAACCGAAAAATATCAGGTAACCAAAAAAGACCTGAGCCGTACCGCAGCCAGATATAACTTTATGGCATGCAATATCTTCAACTATGAATCACAGCAGGGACCGGCTGTAGCATGGGCTATGGCACCGGTGCTCCGCAAAATCTATAAAAATGACGATGAATACAAAGCAGCATTAAATAATCATTTTAATTACTATAACTCTACAACCGTAATGTCCAGCATGATCCTTGGTGCGACACTGGCCATCGAGGAAAAAGACGGCATTCAGGCAAAAGAAACCGTGCAGTCTCTGAAAACAAGTTTAATGGGACCGTTTGCCGGTGTCGGTGACACACTGGTGTGGGTATTGTGGCCAACCATTATCGGATCTATTTCTGGTTACATGGCACAGCAGGGCAATCCGCTGGGTGCCATCGTATGGTTGATCTGCAACATTATTTTCTGGTTCGTAAAATGCAAATTTTTCAAAGTTGGTTATACATCCGGAACAAAACTGATCACAAACCTTGGTTCCAAGCTTTCCGCATTTACAGAAGCAGCTTCTATCATGGGACTGAGCGTGGTTGGTGCGCTGATCGCCTCCTCCATCAATATCACGACGGCGCTGGATTTTAAGGTGGGCGAAGTGGCATTGAATCTTCAGACAGACGTACTGGACAAGATCATGCCAGCCCTCCTTCCGGTCATTCTGACTGCAGTTGTATACAAACTGCTTGGAAGTAAGAAATGGACAGCAACCAAACTGATCCTGTTAGTTATCGGTATCGCACTGGTTTGCTCCTTCTTCGGAATCTTAACCGTATAAGAAGAACAGAAATCGTATTATATACAAAAATGCATCGAACTGATTCATGCAAAGTAAAAACAGAAACTATACGAAAAAGTTGTTGTAAAAAAGCTGCATTAGTGAAAGGAAAATAGAAATGAAACGAGTTTTAATTTTAGCTTCTCACCACAAAATGGCAGAAGGCTTAAGAGACACATTGGATTTTATCACCGGCGGCATGGTTGAGACGATTGCTTTATCCGCTTATGTGGACAATCAGCCGGTAGAAGATGCTGTAAAAAATATCATGGACGGCCTGGCAGAGGAAGACGAGGCAGTCATCCTCACGGATCTGAATGCCGGAAGTGTCAACCAGAAATTTTTCCCGTACCGTAACCGTTTACATACCCATCTGCTCAGCGGAATGAACCTTCCGCTGGCTATGCAGATCGCCATGGAGCCGCAGGACGAGTATCTGACCGCAGACGGTATCCGCGAAATGCTGGCAACTGCACAGGCAGAAATGAAGTATGTAAATGATCTTGTGGATGACGGAGATGATGAGGATGAGTAATAAGAAACATACAGAGTGGTGGAAAAAGAGTGTTGTATATCAGGTGTATCCGAAAAGTTTTCAGGATTCCAACGGAGATGGCTACGGAGATCTGAACGGTATCCGCCAGAGATTACCATATCTGAAAGAGTTGGGCATTGATGTGATATGGTTAAATCCAATCTATGCATCTCCGCAGGTGGACAATGGCTATGATATTTCTGATTACAGAATGATCGAGCCGACCTTTGGAACCATGGAAGATTTCGATGCACTGCTGGCAGAAGCACACGAAATGGGGCTGAAGATCATCTTGGATCTGGTTGTAAATCACACCTCTGATCAGCACAAATGGTTCCTTGAGGCAAAAAAGAGCAAAGACAATCCATATCATGACTATTATATATGGAAAGACGAAGTGCCAAACAACTGGGGATCCAGTTTTGGCGGCTCTACCTGGGAATATGTACCGGAAGTAGACCAGTATTATCTGCATCTTTTTGCAAAAGAACAGCCGGATCTGAACTGGGATAATCCGAAAGTACGTGAAGAAGTATATGATATTTTACGGTTCTGGTTAGACAAAGGCATTGATGGATTCCGTATGGATGTTATCACACTGATTTCCAAAGATCCTGCTTACCCGGACGGACCGGTGATCCAGAACAAAGCATATGGAAGTTATTACGCAGGCTGTGCAACAGGACCTCGTGTGCATGAGTATCTGCAGGAGATGAATCGTGAAGTATTGTCAAAATACGATATCATGACCGTTGGAGAAGCACCGCATACCAGCGCAGATCAGGCCATGGATTACACTGGTGCCGACAGAGGCGAGCTGAACATGGTATTCCATTTTGATCATATGCATCTGGATTACGATGAAAACGGAAAATATGCGAAAAACCGTGTAAAATTAACTGATCTCAAGAAAGTTTTCACAGAGTGGGATGAAAAAATGCGTGCCTGCGGCGGCTGGAACAGCCTTTACTGGAGCAATCACGATCAGGCCCGTGCCGTAACCCGTTTTGGTGATGAATCACCGGAATATCGCGTGATTTCCGCAAAAATGCTTGGAACAGCACTTCACATGCTGCAGGGAACACCTTATATTTACGAAGGTGAAGAAATCGGTATGACAAATGCATTTTTTGATAAGATCGAAGATTACCGTGATGTGGAAGCATTGGATATTTTCAAAGATTTCACCGGACGGAAAGGTTTTTCTGCAAAAGATACCCTGGAGCTCCTGCGTTTGAAATCCAGAGATAACTCCAGAACTCCGATGCAGTGGAATACAGAAAAAAATGCCGGATTTACCGATGGTGAGCCGTGGATTGCCGTAAATGACAACTACAAAACCATTAACGCAGAGGCAGCGACCAAAGATCCGGAATCGGTTTTCTTCTATTATAAGAAGTTAGTGCAGCTGCGCCATGAAGTACCGGTCATCACAGATGGTGTATACAAACTTCTGGACGCAGACAACGAAAAGGTATATACTTATCTCCGAAAAAATGAGGATGAGACATTACTGGTGATCTGTAACTTTACAAAAGAGACCATCGATTACCCGGTGGGAGATTTTGTAGAGGAAAAACAGGGAACATTGCTCATCTCCAATTATGACGATGCACCGCAGCAGTATGCAGAGCGCATCGAATTGAAACCATACGGAGCATATGTATATGAAATTAAATAACAAAATCAAACTTCTGGCACTGGACGTAGACGGAACGCTGTTTGACAATGTGGGGCATATCCCGGAGAAAAATATCCGTGCGATTCAAAAGGCACAGGACGCAGGTG
>CAVAFS010000194.1:0-5416 GCA_963587975.1 Bulleidia sp.
GCGATTGTTAGCTACCAGGAAAAATAGCAGAGTCCCTTTTCATAACCTACATTTTAAACCACACAATTCCCCGAATTATTTATTTTCCAAAAAGTATTTCCGCCTGCTGTGCATGCGCTATGAACATCCGTTGCACAAATGCATAACTTCCAAGTCCGGTTAATATGCAGGAAGTTTCTATTCCATCTTTTTCCAGAATATTTTTCCAGGAATCCTCATCCTCTCCTGCCATATCATTTCTGGCATGATCTCCTGCTACCAGCAGCAATGGTGATAATACTGCTTTTTTATAACCTTGTTTACACAACTGTTTTTTTACATCTTCAATCGCCGGGTATCCCTCTACGGTTCCAATAAACACATTTTCAAATCCCTGTGTCTGCAGCTGGTGTTCCAATGCCGGATAACATGCATTTGCAAAATGTGCGGTTCCATGTCCCATAAAAAGAAATGCATCCGAAGAATTTCTGAAATCAAATATTTCATTCAGGCCACTGATCAGCTGCTCATAATCAGACTGCTGATGAAGAAGTGGATGTCCCATTCGCACAGATGTAAACTCTTTTTTATACGATTTCACAAGATCCATCAGTTCATCATACTCGTATCCATGAATCATGTACGTCGGCTGAATCAGCAATTCTGTGTATCCATCTGCCACAAATTTTTTCAGAGCCTCTGCTATCGTATCGATCGCAATACCATCCCGCTCTTTCAGTTTTTTGATAATTCTGCGGCTGCCATAAGCCCGGCGCATCTCATACTCCGGAAACGCTTCTGCGATCGCCTGTTCCACCGGAATGATATTCTGTTCCTCTGCTTCTCTGTAAGATGTTCCAAAACTAACCACCAATAACCCCTTTTTCATCTGCTGCTACTCCTTATTTTCCTTCCTTTTCATTCTGACACAATTCTGTCCATCTCTGCTTTCCCAAACCTGCTCTGACACTTATTTTTTCCGTGCCAACAGCTGCATCATACACGTCCGCAGTTTTTCCACATCAAGCGGTTTTGTGATATGTGCATCCATTCCAGCTTTTGCTGACTTCTCGATATCTTCCGCAAAGGCATTGGCCGTCAGTGCAATGATCGGTATTGTCTTCGCATCCGGGCGCTGCAGACTTCTGATTTTTTTGCTGGCGGTACATCCATCCATTACCGGCATCATGATATCCATCAAAATCAGATCATAAGTTCCCGGCTCTGATGCGGCAAACGTCTCAACAGCCAGTTCACCGTTCACCACCAGATCCAGTTCTGCACCAAGATCCTGCATCATATAACGTAAAATTTCGCCATTTAATGTATTATCTTCCGCTGCCAGAATCCGTTTTCCGGTCATATCGACTTCTGTAACCTCATTCTGTTTTTTGTATTCTTTATAATCCTGATCAATGGCAAATGTCAGCTCAAAGGTGAATTTTGTCCCCGTTCCGACTTTACTTTCCACCTCAATCGTTCCACCCATCTGGTCAATGATTCTTTTGACAATCGCAAGTCCCAGACCCGTTCCCTTTGACTCACTGCGGTCTTCTCCATGCTCCTGTGCAAAAGGTTCAAACATTTGTTTTTGAAAACCTTCACTCATTCCGATTCCGCTATCTTCCACGCAGAAGCGACAGGTTACTTCCGTCTCTGTCTGCTCCAAAATATCCGCCGTCATCGTGATCGTTCCATGTGGCCTATTGTATTTGATAGCATTGCTGAGCAGATTCATGATCACCTGACGCAAATGCAGTTCACTGGTAAATACCCGTGGTGGTTTAAATGCTTCGAGATTTGGTGTCAACAATTGTAAGCCCTGCTCTGTTGCCCTTGCCTCCATCATATCACGGCAGTTCTCTAAAATCTCACGCAGATATACCGAGTCCTCTGTCAGCTTCAATTCTTCATAATCAAGCTTGCTCATATCCAGCACATCGTTGATCAATGCCAGCAGATACTCCGATGCCGTACGGATTTTTCCGTGGCATTCCTTCACCGCATCTGGATCAGCAGTGTGTCTGTCTGCGATATCCAACATGCCGATAATTCCGTTCATCGGTGTACGGATATCATGAGACATTCTTGTCAAAAATTCATTTTTTGCCTGGTTTGCAATCTCCAGCTGCACATTTTTCTTCTGCATTTTTTTCGCATGGATCATCATGGAACAAGCCACCACGTTAACTGCTGTCAATAATGCCACTAGCAAAACTGCCTGCAATGGATGAATTAAAATATAGCTCAACAACGTCGTCTTGTGCACATGCGTCGAACCATCTTCCAGAAATGCCGTTTTTTGCATATCTGACAGACTGTAAATATAATCGTTAAACAAACGGATAAACTCAAGATCACTGTCTCTGGCAATCGCCACACAAAGTTTCTGGGATTCTCCGGAAATCATACTCGTCACAAGAGAACTGTAGGAATCATAAATATAATATTCCAGTCCGGAGCGATCTCCAATGGCATAATCCGCCCGACCGGTCTTCACCGCAGCAATACATGACATCGCATTGTTGCACAGAATCACCTCATCAAAATCCGTAGTATCTACGATATTTTCCAGTCCCTGCTCAACAGCAACACACTTATGACTCTCATTCGTCCCATCATGTACATAGGCCAGATTTGACTCCATGATCGACTTACTTCGTACATATCCGATTTCTGCACAATATTCGGATGTAAACGGTGTACCGATCATGAAATCATAATGATTTTCCTTTATAAGCGCCTCTGCATCCTCTCTGAACTCGCAAAATGTATAATTAATCTGAACTCCTGTATTTTCCGAAAAATCATTTAATACAGCTACCAGCATTCCTGCTGCTGTTCCATCCTCCCGCTGATATACATACGGTGCATCATTATCAATGCACAAAACCTGCAGTTCATCCAGAGATTTTAAATACGCTTCCTGTTCCTCTGTCATAGAGAATACATAACGCGCATCCCTGAAAAAACGTTCAAACAACACATCCTGAAGATCCGGCTGTACCTGATTCAAAGTGTCCATGGCCTGATCCAGCTCCTGTATCAGTTCTATGTTTTCCAATGAAGATGTAAAATAGTACGGGCGGGACGCAAATTTTTCCACGATCCTTGTTCCCGGGACCGGAGACAGGGACACGCTGGAGATCACGTCTACCTACCCTTTTTTCAATGCATCATACTGCGCATCCACAGATTGATAATAGTAAATTTCATAGTCAACATTCTGTGAATCCAAAAAAGAAATTACTTCTGCATTCCGGGTTTTCGCCTGTTCCCACAATCCCACGAGTAACGGACTTTTTGCCGCTGCATTATCTTCTCGGATATTGCTGGTTTCAAGCGCACATAATGTCGTATACACGGTTCCGTAATTATTTTCCGGAAACAGCATTTCATTTTCCGTATCTTCATTTCGCAGTATCGGTCCCAGCAGATCTATCTTTCCAGCCTCAAGATCTGCGATTGCATTACTGATATCAGCATTTGTATCTCCGCTGTCATATGGAATATACTCCATCTTCCATCCGGTATATTCCGCTATTTTTTCCATATATACATAGCTGTATCCATCCGGTGTGCCGTCCTTGTGCAGATAGCTCATTCCGTCCTGTACCGGAAATCCGACACGGATCGTGCGTGTCTCCTGCTGCTTTGATACCGCTTCGGACTCTGATGCTTCCGCCTGTACCGGCGATGGTAAAAGCATCACCGCACATAATAATATCATTAATAAATATCTTAAAAACGTTACCGGTCTTTTGTTTCTCATTTACTCCCCCCGTTTTACCAATATTCACATTATATTACTTACTTCGCAATTCGCTTCTGATATTCGTTATAATCATCTACTGAAATTCTGGCAAACTCACATGCGCTCTCCAGAGTGATTCCCATGTCAAGAAGCTGTCCGATCTTTGCCATCACGGTCTTGGTCGCTTCATTGTCCTCCAGTCTCTGCATACGTTTCTGGCGCTCGCTCTCCTCATAATCTTTCCAGTTTTCATAATCCTGCTCGGTAATTCCGACAACTGCGCAGGCAGTTTCTAAGGTCTCGCCGTAACGCTCCATGATCTGTTCTGCTGCTCCGACAAGTGCTACGCACAGCTCTTCACTTGTGCTTTCCATCATTTCGTTTTTCATATGTAATTCCTCCCGGTTTTGGTTTTTCTGGTTATTTTTTGTCAAAATGTTGACTATCTTATTTTATAGTTTTTCTATGGAATTTGCAAGAGATGTCGTGGGGTGTTGACGGTGTTTCACGCTTTTAAGGTTTTTGGTTCTTTTAATCAATCACTGTCCAAGAAAAAATACAACAATGCTCTCATTTACGCTACGTTAAACGATAACCTTGCAATACTTTTCTTCGCTCTTTGTAATCCGGGCAATACGTTTCTACTTCCGCCCAGAAGTCTGCCGAATGATTCATATGCCGCCTGTGAGCCAGTTCGTGGATCACCACATAATCCAACAGTTCTTCCGGTAAATAATATAACTGGTAGTTAAAATTCAGATTGCCTTTAGAACTGCAGCTTCCCCAGCGGGTTTTCTGATTTCGGATGGTAATCCTTCCAACCGTCACACCCATGATCTTGCTGTAATAACTCACCCGGGAACCGATTTTTTCTTTGATTTTTTCCAGCTCTTCCGGTGTCAGTTGATCCACCGGCGTTGCGTCCGTCGTTTCCCGCTGCTTGATACGTGACTGCATCTGATCCACTTTCTGCCAGATCCACAACTGCTCACGGGTCAGGAAATCCTGCAATGCACGTGCGGATAAACGATTGGGAATCCGAAGGAATGCTTCACCGTCTTCCTGCACCTGAAGGCCGATGCTTTTCCGTGCGGAACGGATCACATGAAGAGTCAGGGTGCGGTTGTCTTTTTGTAGTTTTATTTCAGTCTGATTGCTCATAGTATCCTTGTATATCCTCGTTTCTCTATATCTTCCAAATTATTTTTTCAACAACCAGTAGTATTGCATCATTATTTATACTGGCGAATCAGCCGATCAATTTCCTGATTCATTTCTTCTACCACTTCATCCGGTGAAATAATTTTTACTCCTTCTCCCAGCGAAAATACCCATCCTAAAAACTGTCGACTGACATGTACTTTCACGCTGACGGAAAAATAATTTTCATCTTTCGGAATCATGATGATATCCGTTCCAAAACGGTCAATGATCACGCCCGCAAGCTGATTTTTCACCAGCATTTTCACACTCTGTTCCTTGCCGCCAAACATACCGAAACTCTTTTTGGCATAATCTGCCATATCCAGCTTACTGAAATGTTCCTTCCCTTCTCTGTCATCTTCCGACATTTGAATGTGAAGCATTTTGTCCACACGATAATGCTTGATCTGATCGGCCTCGGAATCATAACCAACCAGATAATAGTTTTCATCATCCCAGGATAATCCCCATGGACTGATG
>CAVAFS010000195.1:0-3795 GCA_963587975.1 Bulleidia sp.
ACATAGTCATTGTAATGACTTCCGTCAATGACAACTTTTGTCACCATCTCCGGTGTCACATAATCCAGTTTCAATGTACTGTTATATACTTTGTCGGCTCCGTTTAATTTTGCCTTTACAACCGCCTGGATTTCTGTGCTTCCAATGCCGTCATGAGTATAGGAAAATGTATAATCTGCAGTTCCCATAGAAGAAACTTTTGTCAATCCTGCCTTTTCCAGTTCTTCCGGAGTAGACAGACTGTGAATTGTGCGGTCACCGATTTTAAACTCAACGGACTGGATTTCCAGATTGGATGCCTCATTATTGTAAAGATCCAGATTGATATCCAGTGCCTCGCCTTTTACCGGGAGCACTTCTGTGGTTGACATACTGTTGATACCGGCCGCTTCTACTTCACCAACCCATACCGGTGCAGTCACTGCGATATCTCCGTCTGTCTCTGTGATCTTCAGGTAATAGAAGGAATAATTGTTATCTACTTCAAATGTAACGGTATCCTCATTGCTTCCTACCGTTGTCTCTGCCAGAACCAGTCCACCGTTTGTGATTACCTGCACACGTCCAATGGATGCATCTGTCGGATCGCTGAGTTCTGCTTTGAGGGTAACTTTGTCACCGGTCTGACCATCACCTAAAATGCTGCCCATCTCGTATCCGTCTAATGTATAATAAATACTCAGATCGTTATCTTCTGTTGCATACAGACGATAGTTGCGGATCGCATCATAGATATTATCTCTGGTCAGGCTGTCTGCCATAACAACGCTTCTTGCGGTATTGGCATCTCCCCAGAGACCTTTGTGGTTATCCTGGTTGTTGGTCGGAGCCACATGCCATCCCTTATCCAGTGCTCTCTGATAGTACTGATAAGATGGAAAATATCCGGAACTTCCGATGGCACCCTCACCATTTCCAACCTCGATCATTGTGATCAGTTTATCAATGTCTTCATCATAATAAGAAAAATCACTGAAATCACCAAAAGTTGTTCCCGGATGGTTAAACTGGGAAATAGAATCCGGAGCGGTCTTTAATGTCTCATAATATTTCTGTAAAGCAGTACTGTAAGTCGTATATTCTTTCTGTGTTCTGCTCTGGAAACCATCCGTATTGAACGTATTGATGTGTCCCAGACCATTGGACCATGTCATTTCATATCCGAAAATAGATACAAACTGATCTGTCGTATACTGATCTGCAAGTGCATGTCCCTCTGTCCACTCTGAACTTACAGAACCATCCTGAATGTTTGCACTGTCTGCAGAATCAAAGGAATTGGAGTGGTCTGTCACTGCCAGATAATCCAGATTATCGACTGCTGTTGCATGTTTGTATGCATCTTCACAGCTTCCTGCTCCATCCGAATAATTGGTATGGGAATGAAGCTGTCCGAAATACAGTCCATATTTTTCTGTTGTTTTTTCTGTAAAAGACAGGGTTGTAATACTGCTGTCCTCATATCCGTTCTTTACCGCTTTCACATAATAGGTAACCGGTAATGTGGTAAGTGTAATAGAATCTGTATATTCTTCCCAATCTGTCTGATTTTCGGAATAATAAATCACTGCACCCTCTGTACCACAATTTAATGTTACTTTTGTTCCCTTGAGAACTGCTCCACCATTTGGCGCTGCTGTAACGCTTTTTACTTTTCCGCTTGTATAGGAATAAACGGTTTTGATACTGTCTTTGCATCCGGTTTTTGCCGCATAAGTTCTGACCGTTGCCGGAAGTTCCGAAATTACCGGTTTTGCATCTGCATCATACTTTTTATATGAGCCCTGATTCAAAGAATAATAAATGTCAGCTCCTTCTGTTGCGGTAGAAAGTGTAAGTTCCGCATTTTTTGATATTTCTCCGCTCTCCGGATCTGCGCTGACATATCCGCACAGATCAGATGCTGTAACCGGACTTCCTGTCAATACTACGGAATCCACACGGATTGCTCCGGATGTGGATGGTGTACCGTTTCCGTTAGCTCTTTCTTTTCCCGGAACCAGACGGATATAGAGGGTATCTGCATGATCAGCTCCCTGTGGGATATCAAAGGTAAAGTTGATATAATTTGCCGGTGCGTAGCTTGTTTTTGCCACACCATCGGTAATATTGCCAGAACCGCTCTTTTCTGTCGGTTCACCACCAACATATGCCGTATATTTGTAGGAATAAGTTCCTGTTGTAAAATCATTGAACTTTACGCCATCTTTGGAATACTGTAACTGGAAAGAACCTGCTGCCGTATTGCTTGCACGCATGCGGAAGGACAGTTTCATTGCCCCATAGCCTGCGGAAGACAGTTTCATCTGGATATAATCATCACTTCCGGAACCAAGTCCGTCGCCGCCCATATAATATGATGTGGAACCGGTTGTCGTGCTGGTTGATTTCTTATATGGTAAGATTTTCTGTCCGTTTACCACTGCGGTATACTCTGTGCCTTCATCCAGCAGATCATTGGTTGTATACAGATCACCGTGAATGGTGTTTGTCTGCTCCACGCCTGCACCTTCATAGTCTGCATTTCCTGCGATCTGTGCAACGGTAAACACTTTTGTTGTATCAACCGCAAAATCATCACTTCCGCTTTCTCCGTTTCCATTTTCGTCCTGCTGCTTGATTGTATACTGGAACATTTCTGTTTCACTGTTCTCGCAGCCTTCCTTTGAGGCATAAGCCTGAATGGTCGTTGCTTCTGTCAGCTCAATGGTACTTTCATACTTCTGATAGTTTTCTGCTCCATTTAATGCATAATAAATATCTGCTCCTGTTGTCGGACAGGAAAGTGTGATTTTTGTTCCTTTTTCCACTTCACCGGATGCCGGAGAAGCCACTACCTTCTCACAGACAATTTTATCTTCCGGAATGTTGCCGGATTCTCCGGATTTTTTTACACCTTTGATGGAAATATTGTTTATGTTACTTGTTCCGTTTGCAGTAACGGTACCTCCGGCAGTAACACTTTCTACAGCGTCCGTACTGACACGCAGCAGAAAATCTTTTCCACTCACTTCGTTTGGAAGGGAAAAATCTGTATAACGCGCTGCTAATGACGTTGTATTAGAGATCTCGCTTCCCTCTACCTGCTGCCAGCTTGCACCCTGATCGGTAGAATATTCCAGTGCAAATGCCTTTGGTCCGGTTCCGGAAGATCTCATGGATGCGGAAAATGTCAGTGCTTCGTACTCAGATGCATTGACATGCATGATCCATGCGCCACCGTCCTGCCAGCCCTTCGCACATAAGCTCTTGGAACTGTAACCTGTATAAGCTGCTTTATCCACATAGAGAGCACCGCTTCCCTCTGTAGCTCCCAGGGGTGCTTCCTGTGTCAATGTTGCATTTTCCGGCGCTGCCGTGTACGCCCATGCCGCAATTGTCTCCGGCTCTGCCTGCGCTGCACTTGCATTGACTCCCTGCGGAATCGTAATTCCTGAAATCAGCAGAGCAAACGCCAGAAGACATGCCGTCACACGATGTATGCCGGTCTGTTTCACTCGTTTTGTTCTCATCTCATCCTCCTAATTAGTCATTTCCATTTCTTTGGAACTATTCAATATTGTCATATTTTCACAAAGTTAGTCAATATTTTTTGTACATTTTACACAATACTCATATCGACTTGACATAGTTTTTTCAGTAACTATTATTTTCTTACATAAATTTTTTATATCTGACAGTTTCTTTACATTTATGAAACTCCCGGACTGGACACTGCCAAGAACTCCATAATTTCCGCACATAAAAGCAAAAAAATTTGTACTTCTTCCTATGATTATGTATAATGATACAGAT
>CAVAFS010000196.1:0-8125 GCA_963587975.1 Bulleidia sp.
GAATTAACCCCATAGGATATTACAAGTATAAAAATTCGAAGAACAAAAGTCAATTCTTTTTCAAAATTTTTTGTTGACAAAGGAAAAGAAATCTAATATACTTTGAATATCAAAATATTTGAAATAAAAATTATTTGAAAGGAAGAATAAAATTATGTTAGAGAAAATGAAAGAAATGATCGCAGATCAGTTATCAGTAGACGAGGATAAAATTACACTGGAGTCCAACTTCAAAGATGATCTGGACGCAGATTCCTTAGATTTATTTGAGCTGGTTATGGCTCTGGAAGAGGAGTACGGTATTGAGATTCCGTCTGAGGAGCTTGAGAGCCTTACAACAGTTGGCGCAATCATTGATTATCTGAAAGCACATGGTGTAGAGGAATAAATTCAAATGAAGACACGAATTACAGAACTTTTTGGAATTGAATATCCGATCATTCAGGGCGGCATGGCCTGGGTAGCAGATTATCATCTGGCGGCAGCAGTTTCCAATGCAGGTGGTCTCGGACTGATCGGAGCGGCAAGTGCGCCGGGCGATGTGGTTCGGACACAGATCCGCGAAGCAAAGAAACTGACAGATAAGCCATTTGGTGTCAATATCATGCTTCTGAGCCCATATGCAGAGGAAGTAGCGCACGTTGTTGTGGAAGAAGGCATTAAGGTTGTGACAACCGGTGCCGGAAACCCTGGTAAATACATGGAGATGTGGAAAGCAGCCGGCATCAAAGTCGTTCCGGTTGTTGCAAGTGTGGCACTGGCAAAGATGATGCAGAAAGCCGGTGCGGATGCGGTTGTCGCTGAGGGAACCGAGTCCGGTGGACACATCGGAGCTGCCACAACCATGACACTGGTTCCACAGGTGGTAGACGCAGTTGATATTCCGGTAATCGCAGCCGGTGGTATCGCAGACGGCAGAGGATTTGCAGCAGCAATGATGCTTGGGGCAGAAGCGGTACAGATCGGTACCAGATTCTGTGTGGCTACCGAATGTATCTGTCATGAGAATTACAAACAGAAGATCATCAAAGCGAAAGATATCGACTCTGAAGTAACCGGCCGCAGCAACGGACATCCGATCCGCTGCCTGAGAAATCAGATGTCCAGAGAGTATCTGCGTCTGGAAAAAGAAGGAGCCGGATTTGAAGAGTTAGAGCATCTGACGGTTGGATCTCTTCGAAATGCAGTCATTGATGGTGATGTCAAGAACGGAACCGTTATGGCAGGACAGATTGCAGGCCTGATCAAAAAAGAGCAGAGCTGTAAGGAAATTGTAGATGAAATTATGGAGCAGGCGCAGAAATTACTGCACTGCTAGCAAAAAAGACAATAAGATTCAGGAAGATAACAAAAAAGGATAATGGAAGTTTACCTGAAAAAGAGTTGAAATGATAAGCGAAAAGGAGCAAATGAAATGAAGAAAATAGCGTTTATTTTTCCCGGTCAGGGGTCACAGTACGTTGGCATGGGAAAAGATTTTTATGAGGCTTTCCCATGTGCAAAAGAAATGATTGATCTGGCAGAAAAAGTAAGCGGTATTAATATGACAGAGCTTCTTTTCGAAGAAAATGAAAATATCAATATCACGAAATACACCCAGATTGCAATGCTTGCAGATGAGCTTGCCATCTGGAGTGTGCTGCGTGAAAAAGGACTGGAATCTGTGGTAAATGCCGGATTAAGTCTTGGTGAGTACGCAGCGCTGGTTGCATCCGGGGTGATGACGCCGGAAGATGCATTCCGCGTGGTTGCAAAACGTGGAGAATACATGCAGGAAGCGGTTCCGACAGGCGGAGCGATGACAGCAGTGCTTGGCGCAGATACCGCAGTTATTGAAAAAATCTGCGAGGATACCGAAGGTATCGTTTCCATCGCAAACTACAACTGTCCGGGACAGATTGTAATCACAGGTGAGCAGCAGGCCGTAGATGCGGCAGCGGCAGCCTTAAAAGAAGTAGGTGCGAAACGATGCACACCGCTGAATGTCAGTGGACCGTTCCACTCAGCCATGTTACTGCCGGCAGGAGAAAAACTTGCGGCAGAGTTAGAACAAGTAGAAATTCATGAAATTGCAGTTCCTTATATTACAAATGTAACTGCTGATTATGTGACAGATCCGTCACAGGTAAAAGAATTACTGAAAAAACAGATTTCCTCATCCGTCCGCTGGCAGCAGAGCGTAGAGCGCATGATCGCAGACGGGGTAGAGGCATTCATTGAAATTGGACCAAAGAAATCCCTTTGTGGATTTATGAAACGTATAGATAAAACCGTTCCGGCTTATCACGTTGATAAGGTAACGGATCTTGATAGTGTATTAAGCGAATTGGCACAGTAGAGAAGATTTTTATTTTTACAAGTCGTGAAAATATAAATCGTGAGAGATGGCAGAAATTGCTGAAACGCAGGAGGCAGTATGGAAAAATTATTAACAGATAAAGTTGCGATCGTTACCGGTGCAAGCCGCGGAATCGGCAGACAGATTGCCATGACACTGGCACAGGAAGGTGCTTATGTCATTGTAAATTACAATGGATCAAAAGAAGCGGCAGAGTCAGTGGTTGAGACAATCACAGCAGCCGGTGGTCAGGCAGAGACCTGGCAGTGCAGTGTGGCAGATTTTGCGGCAGTGGAAGAAATGATCAAATCCATTTACAAGAAATTCGGTCACATTGATGTTCTGGTAAACAATGCCGGAATCACAAAAGACAATCTTCTGATGAAGATGAAAGAAGAAGAATTCGATGCAGTCATTGATACAAACCTGAAAGGAAGTTTCAATACCATGCGTCATGTAGCAAGATATATGTTGAAACAGAAAAGCGGAAGCATCATCAATATTTCTTCTGTATCCGGAGTACTTGGAAATCCGGGGCAGATGAACTACTGTGCTTCCAAAGCAGGTGTCATCGGCATGACAAAATCCATGGCAAGAGAAATCGCAAGTCGTGGTATCCGCGTAAACGCAGTAGCGCCTGGATTTATTGAAACAGAAATGATGGATCAGATGACAGATGCGGCAAAAGAAGCAGGAAAGGCGCAGATTCCATTCGGACGTTATGGAAAAACAGAAGAAATCGCGAATGTTGTTGCATTTCTGGCATCCGAAAAAGCGTCCTATATCACAGGTCAGGTGATCTGTGTGGACGGCGGCATGGCCATGTAATAGAAAACAACCATTGTAAAAAAGGAGACACATAGATGAGACGAGTAGTAGTTACTGGAATGGGAACCGTCAATCCCATCGGTTTAAACGTAGAAGAATACTGGGAAGGTCTGAAAGCCGGAAAAACAGGTTTCGGCGAGATCACCTATTTTGATACCACAGATTTTAAGGTAAAAGTTGCAGCAGAAGTCAAAGGTTTCGTGGCAGCAGACCGCATGGATAAAAAAGCAGCAAGAAGAATGGAGCCGTTTGCACAGTACGCAGTAGCAGCCGCAAAAGAAGCATTTGAGGATGCGGGTCTGGATATGGCAAAAGAAGATCCGTACCGTGTGGGTTGCGCCATCGGTTCCGGTGTCGGAAGTTTACAGTCCATCGAGCGTGAGCACAAAAAACTTCTGGAAAAAGGACCGTCCAGAATCAACCCGCTTCTGGTTCCGCTGATGATCACAAATATGGCAACCGGAAACGTAACGATCCAGCTTGGTTTAAAAGGAAAAAGTATCAACGTGGTAACAGCCTGTGCAACAGGTACACATTCCATCGGTGAAGCATTCCGTTCCATCCAGTACGGTGAGGCAGATGTGATGCTGGCAGGCGGTACCGAGAACGCTATTACTCCGATCGGTGTCGGTGGATTTACAGCATTGACCGCACTTTCCACATCCAACAACCCGGAGCGTTGTTCCATTCCGTTTGACAAAGACCGTGACGGATTTGTTATCGGTGACGGAGCAGGCGTTGTTGTTCTGGAAGAGTTAGAGCATGCAAAAGCAAGAGGTGCAAAAATCCTTGCAGAAGTTGTCGGCTATGGCGCAACCAGTGATGCATATCATATCACATCCCCGGCAGAAGACGGCGAAGGTGCAAAAAATGCGATGTTATTTGCCCTGAAAGACGCAAACGTAGCGCCGGAAGAAATTACATACATCAATGCACATGGAACAAGCACACATCACAATGATTTATTTGAGACAAGAGCCATCAAAGCAGCCTTTGGTGAGCATGCATACGATATCAAGGTAAACTCCACAAAATCCATGATCGGACATCTGCTGGGAGCAGCCGGAGCGGTTGAGTTTATCGCCTGCGTTCTTCAGATGAACAACAGTTATGTACATCAGACCGTGGGTCTGGAGCATCCGGATGAAGAGCTGGATCTGGATTATGTACAGGGACATGGCGTAGATATGGATTTTGAGTACGCCCTGACAAACTCTCTGGCATTTGGTGGTCACAACGCAAGTTTGCTGATTAAAAAATACACAGAGTAAGAAAATAGAATTCAGCGTTATGGGATTATTTATTGATGCAATATTGATAATATATCCCATATCTGCTGTATATGATGAAAGGAAAAACAATGGAAGTTAGCCAGTTAATCGAATTAATGAACGCTGTTTCCGAGGCAGGTCTGACAGATTTCTGTTATGAAGAAAATGGCGTTTCCGTAAAAATAAAAAAACATCCTGAGAAGAAGATCGTAGCTTCTGCACCGGTAGAAATGATCGCACCGGCAGCAGTTGCAGCACCGGTACAGATGCCGGCAGCGGCTCCTGCAGCAGAAAACACAGATGCAGCAGAGAAAATCAGCGGAAATACCGTAAAAAGTCCTCTGGTTGGAACGTTTTATTCTGCAAGTGCTCCGGACGCCGCACCGTATGTACAGGTGGGCGATACTGTGAAAAAAGGTCAGGTTCTTGGAATTGTGGAAGCAATGAAATTAATGAACGAGATCGAGTCCGAGTTTGACGGAACCGTAAAAGCAATTTTAGTGAAAAATGGCGATCTTGTAGAGTTTGATCAGCCAATGTTTGTCATTGAGTAGGAGGTCTGGAATGTCAGTTTTAACAACAAAAGAAATCATGGAGATCATTCCGCATCGTCAGCCGTTTCTGCTGATCGATACCATCGAAGAATTAGAGCCGGGCAAACGTGCGGTAGGAAAAAAATGTGTCAGCTACAATGAACCGTATTTTGCAGGACATTTTCCGGGAGAACCGGTAATGCCGGGGGTATTGATCGTGGAAGCACTGGCCCAGGTTGGTGCCGTAGCCATTCTTGACTGTGACGAGTTCAAAGGAAAAACCGCTTATTTCGGAGCCATCAATTCTGCAAAGTTTAAACGTAAAGTTGTTCCGGGAGACGTTCTGATGCTGGAGACAACCATGATCAAGCAGAAAGGACCGATTGGTGTGGCTTCCGCAAAAGCAACCGTAGACGGAAAAGTAGCGGTTATCGCAGAACTGACTTTTGCCATCGGTTAGGAGAGAGAACATGTTTCAGAAAATATTAATTGCAAACAGAGGTGAGATTGCGGTGCGTATCATCCGCGCCTGCAGAGAGCTTGGTATCACATCTGTGGCAGTCTATTCAACAGCAGATAAAGATGCGCTGCATACCCAGCTGGCAGACGAAGCCATCTGTATCGGAAAAGCAGCACCGGCAGACAGCTATCTGAATATGGAACGGATTTTGAGTGCAGCCATTGCATCCAAAGCAGAAGCCATTCATCCGGGATTTGGATTTTTGTCTGAGAATGCAAAATTTGCGCAGATGTGTGAGCAGTGTCACATTGCTTTCATCGGACCTTCCGCGGAGGTTATCCGCCGGATGGGAAATAAGCAGGAAGCAAGAAATACCATGATTAATGCAAAAGTTCCGGTTGTTCCAGGCACAAAAGAAGCCGTATACACCGCTGATTATGGTCTGAAACTGGCAGAGCAGATTGGTTTTCCGGTCATGATCAAAGCAGCCAGCGGCGGCGGTGGAAAAGGAATGCGTATTTCCCGCAGCGCCGAAGATTTTACGGAAAATTTTGAGGTGGCACAGACAGAATCTGTGAATGGTTTTGCCGATGACACCATGTACATTGAAAAATATATCGAGGATCCGCGTCATATTGAGTTCCAGATTCTGGCAGACAAATACGGAAACGTCATTTCCCTTGGCGAGCGTGACTGTTCCATTCAGCGCCGTCACCAGAAAATGGTAGAGGAATCTCCATCCGCAGCGCTGGATGACAAACTCCGCACTCAGATGGGTGAGGTGGCCGTTCGTGCAGCAAAGGCAGCAAAATATGAGAGCGCCGGAACCATCGAATTTTTATTAGATAAAAACAAAAAATTCTATTTCATGGAAATGAATACACGAATCCAGGTAGAGCATCCGGTGACAGAGCTGGTCACAGGTCTGGATCTGATCAAAGAGCAGATTTTTATTGCGGCAGGAGAGAAGCTGCAGTGGAGACAGAAAGATATCCACATCACCGGTCATGCCATTGAGTGCCGTATCAATGCAGAGAATCCGGCAAAGAATTTTATGCCTTGTCCGGGAAAAATCGAGTATCTGCATTTGCCGGGCGGAAACGGTGTCCGTATTGATTCTGCGATTTATACCGGTTATACAATCCCACCAAACTATGATTCCATGATCGCAAAAATCATTGTTTACGGAAAAGACAGACAGACAGCCATCGATAAAATGCGCAGTGCGCTGGGCGAAGTCAACATTGACGGAATTACTACAAATCTGGATTATCAGTACGAGATCATTACACATCCGGTATTTCAGTCCGGAAACATTACAACCAGTTTTATCGAGAACTATTTTGAGGATAAAGGTGAAGCATAGTGTTAAAGTTTAAGAAAACAAACTATATTACAGTTCCGCGAAAAGAGCAGGATATCCCGGAGGGCATGTGGATCAAATGTGACGCATGCGGGGAATTACTTTACAAAGAAGATGTGGTGCACAATCACTATTCCTGCTACAAATGCGGCAAATATTTCCGTCTTTCCACAAAGCGCAGACTGCGCATGGTTGCAGACAAGCAGTCCTTTGAAGCGTGGGATACCGGTCTTGAGACAGCAAATCCACTGGAGTATCCGGGTTATCCGGAAAAATTAGACGGATTAAAGGAAAAACTTCATATTGATGAAGCTGTGACAACTGGTGTATGCACCATCAAAGGCGAGAAAACAGTGATCGCAGTGTGTGATGCACGTTTCCTTATGGGAAGTATGGGATATGTAGTAGGTGAAAAAATCACCCGTGCCGTGGAAAAAGCAACAGAAATGAAACTTCCGGTTATTATTTTCTGCTGTTCCGGCGGTGCCCGTATGCAGGAAGGAATGGTTTCCCTGATGCAGATGGCAAAAACATCCGCAGCACTGAAAAAACATTCCGATGCAGGACTGTTATATATTTCTGTGCTTACTGATCCGACGACTGGTGGTGTGACTGCAAGTTTTGCCATGCTGGGTGATATTATTCTGGCTGAGCCGGGTGCATTGGTAGGATTTGCCGGTCCCCGTGTCATTGAGCAGACCATCGGACAGAAACTGCCGGAAGGTTTTCAACGAGCAGAATTTCTGGTAGAACATGGTCTGATCGATGGAATTATCCGCCGTGAGGACATGAAAGATACACTGGCGCGTCTGCTGCATATGCATACGCAGAAGGCTTCTGTGGATACTCTTGAGGCGGTAGAAGTGTCTGACATCATGCATGAGCAGAAGCGAAAAAAAGCAAAAATGACAGCATGGGATCGTGTCATGGCAGCGAGAGCTTCCGAACGACTCACGGCATTGGACTATATTCATGAAATTTTCAGTGATTTTGAGGAATTTCATGGAGACCGACATGTGGATGATGATGGAGCGACGGTAGGCGGAATTGCATATCTGGATGGATGTCCGGTCACTGTCATTGGTCAGCAGAAAGGTCGTACTACCAAAGAAAATATTACAAGAAACTTTGGTATGCCATCTCCGGAAGGATATCGCAAAGCCTTACGCCTGATGAAACAGGCAGAGAAATTCCATCGTCCGATCATCAACTTTATTGACACACCGGGTGCATTTCCGGGACTGGAAGCCGAGGAACACGGACAGGGGGAGGCGATTGCCAGAAACCTGTATGAGATGGCGGCCTTAAAAGTGCCGGTACTCAGTATCGTGA
>CAVAFS010000197.1:0-4996 GCA_963587975.1 Bulleidia sp.
GCTGTTGGTGATATGAAAATTCAGTGGCAGAGTAGTCAGAGCCGGGACTGGATCTGGATGATCGTACTTGGCTGTGTGGCGATACTTGGGCTGGAATGGCGGAAGAAAGAAAAGTGCCGTAAGGCAGAAAGACAGAGAATTCATTGTCTGCAGTGGGAGTATCCGCAGTTGGTGGAACAGATGGCAATGCTGATAGGAGCTGGGCTGACGATTCGGAGAGCCTGGGAGCGTATTCTTTCTACAGCGCGGAGTATGCAGAAAAATGGCGGTGCTACGTCATATCTGTTTCTGGGAGAAATGCAGATCACATCACTTGAAATACAGAAAGGCTGTGGAGAAAAAGAAGCATATGAGCGGTTCGGAATAAGGATTGGACTGGAGTCGTATCGACGGTTTGCAGCGATTTTGACCAGAAATCTGGAAAAAGGAACGCGGGATATCAGTGAGATGCTGGCGGCAGAGGCAAGGGAAGCCTGGGAACAACGGAAAAATGAGGCAAGAAAACGTGGGGAAGAAGCTTCTACGAAACTGTTGTTTCCGATGTTATGTTTGTTTGTACTGGTTTTAGTAATACTTTTGTTCCCGGCTGTGTGTGAGATGTGACAAGGAATGAATTATCTTGAAAAACTAATGAAGAGAACATTTCTGGGAACATGAAAGAAAACGAAATATTTGAGCAGGATTGCAAAAGTATTTTGGATATAAAAAGAGAAACAAATCAATCTGAGATGTGGATAAGAAAGTGGGAGGAAAACAGGATGAAACGTTGGTTAGGTGAATGGAGAAGATTTTTTCAGGAAGAGTCTGGTGTGGGAGTGGTAGAAATCATACTGATTCTTGTAGTGCTGGTTGGGCTTGTATTGATATTTAAAAAGCAGCTGACTGCTCTGGTGAATAAAGCATTCAGCAATATCAACAAGCAGGCAGGCACCTTGTAATGAAAAAGGCAGGAAGTATTTCTGTATTTTTTGTGCTGCTTCTGGTTTTGCTGACATCGGTATTGTTTGCATTCCTGGAAACGGCCAGAGTAAGCGGACTGCGTACACAGGCGAAACTGTGCACTGATCAGGCAGTGGATGCAGTCCGGGCTTCCTACCAGCCGGAACTCTGGGACAGGTATCACGTATTGTTCTGGAAGGAATCAGGCGGCGGGGAACACGGATTTTCAAAAATCAGTGCGCTGCAGCAGGAACAGATAGAGGAGAACTGGAAGTTGACACAGATGAAAAATAATTTTTTTGTACTCCCAATACACATAAAAAGTATTGATGTGCAGAAGTATGAACTGGCGACAGATCAGAGCGGAAAGAGTTTTCAGAAACAGGCGGCCGCATGGACAAAACAGAGTCTTGCAGAGGACGCCGTAAAGGAAGTGTGGAAGGTGGTGACACAGACAGATGCAGAAAAGCTGGAAAAAAACGGAACAGAGCTGGAACAAAAGACAGAACAGGTACTGGGGGAGCTGGCAGGAAAACAGGCGGACACAGTGGAAGATATACCGGCAGAGACCACAGATCAGAGCACAATACCGCAAAATGATGCGCTCCCGCAGGAGAATCCACTAGAGTGGCTGAAAGATATCAGGAAAAAAGGAATTCTGGCTGTGGTGGCACCGGAAAAAGAATTATCTGCGGATCAGATGGACATTTCAGAATGCCTGAGCAGAAGAACTCTGCATCAGGGAAACTGGGAGCAGAAAGAAAACAGTGGCGAATTGGAGCGTATTTTGTTTCAACTGTATTGCAAGGGACATTTTACAGATGCAACGCAGGAAAAGACAGAAGGAAATGTATTGAATTATGAGATGGAGTATCTGATCGGTGGAAAATGCAGTGATATAGACAACTTAAAAGCAGTGGTGAACCGGCTGCTTCTCCTTCGGGAGGGAGCGAATCTTCTGTATCTGGAGACGCATCTGGAGAAGAGTCAGCAGGCGATGCATGTGGCGCTGGCGCTGACATCTGCTGTTGCAAATCCGGAGTTGGCGGAGCCGGTAAAACAGGCCATTTTGGCTGCCTGGTCCTACGCAGAATCTATCGTGGATGTGAGGATTCTGTTAAATGGAGGAAAGGTGTCGATGGTGAAAACAGATACGGAATGGCATACGGATCTGCAGCATCTTGGCAGCAGTCTGCAGAATACGGACAGTGGACAGAAGCAGAACGGATTAAGTTATGCGGGATATTTACAGATCCTGCTTCGGACCATTCCGGAAAAGAAACTGGTTTATCGATGTATGGATCTGATAGAACATAACTTGACTATTCGAATGGATGAGATGGTCAGTCGGGTGGAAAGTGTGTATACATATGGTGCAGATGCATTATTCTGGAAATTTGTCCGAATCGGGAATGGAAATTTACAGGAATTGTCGTTTCGGGAACGGGGCGTTGTACAGTTCTCAGATTAGTATGAACTTGGAGGGAGTTCTATATTCAAGATTAATATGTACTTGAGCGTTCTGCATTGAAACTGAAAAATATAACTGGAAAAATATGAAGAAGTGGAGAGGCAGGTGTATTACAGTGCTTTTGCAGAAAAAAACATATCATAGAAAAAGCAAATCTCTCTCTGGCAAATCAAAGCAATCGCTGCAATATTCTCCAGTGTTGTCCAGCGATAAAAATGGTGCAAAAGCACTGCAATATGCCTGTCTCAGGGGCAGCCTTACGGTGGAAGCTGCGTTGGTGATGCCATTTCTTGTGGTTGCGGTATCGTTGGTGTTAAGCCTGTTTTTGGTGCTTGGATTGGAGATTCAGATGTCGGAGGCATGTCATTATGTGGCAGGAACTATGGCAGCTTCCAGTGTCCATATGGATGAACCGGAAGCAGTTTGGGGATATGTGAAGGCGCGACAACTATTGCAATCATACCAGAAAGAGCATGGAAATGACCGATGGCCGGGAATAGAAGATGCTGGAAATCTGACTCTGGTAGGGAGTGAATTCAGCGGAGAGCAGATTCGAATCTGCGTATCTTACAGCATGAAACTGCCACTTTCTTTTGGAAAATGGAGCAGCATTCCGGTAACACAGCAGGTCGTGTATCGAAAATGGATTGGTGCATCAGATGGTGATACTGTGTCGGAGGGCGATTATGTGTATGTGACACCGTATGGAAGCGTGTACCATAGAAGTATGGGGTGCCGCTATCTGGATCTGACAGTATGGGCGGTTGGACGTACAGATGTGGCAAAGCTGCGTAATAAGGATGGAAGTATCTATTATGCCTGTCATTGCGCAAAAGGTGTAACGGGGAGCGTTTATATCACTGATTATGGAACCTCTTATCATGGGAAAATTGACTGTTCCGGGTTAAAGCGGACGGTGAATAAAATACTGTTAAGTGAAGTTGGAAGCAGACAGCCCTGCAGTCAGTGCGGTGCAAAGGAGAAACATGGATAAAATGTGGATGATGCAGGTAAGCCAATTACTATTTTTGTATCTGTGCGCCAGAGAAGATTATCGGAGCAGAAAATTATGGGTGTCTCGATTTCTGATATTTGGAGTAATTGGAGTAGTGGAATTCTTTTTTCTGCGGTCTTTTAACTGGCGCCTTTTGCTGACCGGTGTGGGAATTGGATTGGTAATCTTGCTTTTTTCATATATGAGTCAAGGCATGGTGGGACCAGGAGATGGATGGCTCTTTTCCATCACGGGAATATATTCTGGTGGAGATAGAAATCTGGCGCTTTTGATCCTGTCCGGTTGGTTATGTGCCGGTTATATATTACTGGGAATTCTACGGAAAAAGTATCACAGAAAAGACAAAATCGCATTTGCACCTTTTGTGCTCGTGGCACAGGTGATTCTGTTGGGACTGATGTGAACAGGAAGATATAACAAAGAGTGAATACGCCTGATGATTTCAGCAAAAATGCAGAAATCTGCAAGAACATGATGAAAACATAATAGTGGAGGTAGCGGATGAACCGAAGGAGTAATCAAAAAAGCAGATTTTATAGAAAAACGATAAAAATAGATGATTACTGTACGGCTTCCATTACGGTAGAAGCGGCGCTGCTATATCCGATTCTGATATTACTGGTTATGTTCTGTCTGGCCAGGACGATAGGAGCGTATGAAGCGGTCAAGCAGACAGCGGAAGTTATTTATATAGATGAAACAGTTAATACAACAGATATTTTTCGAAAAAAATTACAAATGGAGAAGGTAAAAGAAGCCTTGAAAGATCAGGAAGAGTAAGGAGGGATGAAATGAAAATAGAATATCTCAGAACGGCGCAAAACAGTTATATGATCGTAAAGGAAGCAGATTATGATTTTGCACCGTATGAGCTGCAGATGGTATTACATAATAAAATCAGAAATCTTGTGCCACTGCAGATTATTGTGGCAGATGGAAAAGTAGAATACTGGTATGACGTTACGGGAATGAAATCTCTGGAACAGAGGTTATCCGTCAGTACAGCGGATGGAATCATAATCCGGCAGATTTTAGAGGCAATTTGTGTGGTAAAGACAGAACTGGAGAATTATCTGCTGGATGACCGTGATATTGATTACTGCTCATCCATGATTTTCTGGAACCGGACGGGAGATGAGATACTGTTTTGCTATATTCCAGGATATCATGAAAATGACAGCAGCGGGGTAAAGGGATTACTGGAAGAACTTTTGCAGCATCTGAATCATTCGGATACGGAGGCGGTGCGCATGGCCTATGGGATTTATGAGCGATGTGGCATGGAAGATCCGGTGATGGATGATTACAGGGAGTGCCTGTATAAGAAAGGCAGAGATTCTTCGGAAATCCGTATAACAGAATTTGTAGATGAAAAGGAATTATGGTCGACAGTTCCGATGGGAGAGAAAAATACAGAAGAGTTGTCAGTGCCGGAAACAGGAAAAAGACATTTTTTCCGAAAAGGAAGAAAAAAGAAAAGTGCTGTCAAGCAGAAAGAATTTTCATGGTTCCAGGAAAATGAGCGGGCGGACAGCATGGTAGCTGAGACAAATCCGGCACAGCGCTGGGGG
>CAVAFS010000198.1:0-2692 GCA_963587975.1 Bulleidia sp.
AACCAATGCCGTTGCAACTGTAAAAAATTTAATCAGAGACTTTGGATTTTCCATAGAACAGGCCTGCAGTGCCGCTAATATTTCCGTGGACGATTACAAAAAGAACATAGAAAAACAATAAAAATATTTTATAGTGTAAATACGTCCCCCATTTATTGTTCCTGACAGGTGATTATTAGCCGTCAGGAACAATAAATCGGGGATACTTTCACACACACAAATTTTCCATAAAATAAGCAATTAAATGCACCACTCGATTGCCATCGTTCCCCATGTCAAACCAGAACCAAAGCCTGCCAGCATCAGTTTGTCTCCCTTTTTCAGCATACCTTTACGGTTAACTTCATCCAGAAGAATAGCAACGCTGGCTGCAGATGTATTTCCACATTTATCCACGTTCATCGGGATTTTCTCAGTCGGCACTTTCAGACGTTTTGCGATTGTTGCCGTAATTCTGGCATTTGCCTGATGGAACAAATACCAGTCAATATCCTCGGTGGTCAGATTTGCTGCTTCCAGTGTCTGCAAAATTGACTGCGGCACTTTTTTCACTGCAAATTTGAACACTTCACCGCCATCCATATACAGATAATCCATTGGTTTCTGTTCTGTCACAAACGGATTATAATTTTCTCTGTTTTTGACATAAATTGCACCGCCGCGGGTTCCGTCGCTACCCTGTGTGGATGCGATCACACCATGCTCTGCCGCACGCACCACGGCCGCTCCCGCACCATCCGCAAATAACACACAGGTAGAACGATCACTCCAGTCCACGATACGGGACAGTGTCTCTGCACCGATCACAAGTGCTGTCTTGTGAATACCTGCCTGCATATATGCATCCACCATATTCAGTGCAAATACAAATCCGGAACAAGCCGCACTGATATCAAAAGCAACCGCATTGACTGCACCAAGTTCACTCTGTACCAGACATGCTGTATTCGGAACCAGCGTATCCGGTGTACAGGTTGCCACAACGATCAGATCCAGTTCCTCTGCCTTGACTCCGGCTGACTCCAGTGCTCTGCGTCCGGCTTCTGTAGACATGGATGCTGTTGTCTCGTCAACCGCAATATGGCGCTGACGGATACCGGTTCTGCTGCTGATCCACTCATCGCTTGTGTCCACAATAGTGGAAAGAAAATCATTTGTTACTATTTTTTCCGGCAGACAGCTGCCGGTTCCTATAATCTGTGCTCTCATCTATCCCTCCAATTAGTTTGATTATCAAAACATTCTATTTTCAAAGTATACAGAAAAACTTATTTCTTGTCAACACCGAACTCTGTTATTTCATATTACACTTAACTCCCCGGATATTTGCCTTTTTATTACCATAAGCTCTTAAATGACTCACCTGATACATTATTTTTCATCACATAAGATCAAAGACATTTTTCTGAAACACCCCTCTAAATAAATAGAGGAATGGATGTACTATTTGAAAATCCCGGACATATATTACTTACATGTAACAACGCAAAAACAAATACAGGCTGACAGACCATCTTTTTGTAAAGTGGACATTCGCAATCCGCTTTCACCACTTGCTCATGAACGCAGTCGCTCTTGATGGTCTGATGACCTTGTCATTTATTAAGGGGGAAAACTATGGATGTAGATATTATTTTAGACGCCGGACACGGCGGTTTTGACAATGGCGCGTCCTACATGGGACGCCCGGAAAAAGATGATGTACTCCGGCTGACACTGGCCGTTGGTGCCAAACTGAAAGAAGCCGGATACAACGTCTACTACACTCGAACCACAGACGTTTACAACTCACCGACAGAAAAAGCCGCACTGGCCAACCTCTCCGGCGGCAAGTACTTTATCTCCTTCCACCGCAACTCTGCCATGGAAGATAACCTGTACAACGGCGTGCAGACCCTTGTCTACCAGCATAATCCGACGGTAGACGCTCTCGCAGAAAACATAAACCGCCAGTTAGAACAGGTCGGTTTTAAAAATCTCGGTGTAGAAGAAGTTCCCGGACTGATCGTTCTGCGTAAAACCGAAATACCCGCCGTCCTCGTAGAAGTCGGTTTCTTAAACAGCGATCTGGACAATCAGCTCTTTGACGAAAAATTTGACGACATCGTAGATGCCATTGCAGCCGGAATCGAGGAAAGCATCCCACTCTCCGCTCAGGAAATCCCGGAGCAGTACTACGTCCAGACCGGACTGTTCAAATACGATGTCAACGCAGCTTATCAGTTAGAACGTCTGCAGATCCTGGGCTTCGACGGCACCATCCACTACGAAGAACCCTATTACGGTGTCTGGATCGGCAAACCCAAAACCTTAGACGAAGCTGTCATGCTACAAAACGAACTCCGCCAAAAAGGCTACAGCACCCTCATCGTCTCCGCATAAACAGATACCCAATAAAATGTATCCTACCAGCAGGCAATACTATTAATTTCAACCAAATGCAATACACCACACACATGCTGAGAAAAATCAGAAAACATCTCATTTTAAATTATATGAACAAACCATATAAGTACATTCCAAAACTAAAAATACGGAAGATCTATAGTTGGAGAAATTACGATAATGTAAATTGAGAAAAGAAAGAATCCTGTCAGGACATGCGATTAAGTAAACGACTGAGTTTTGCGAGTTTTGCGCGAACGGGAACCGACCAGCTTTTATAGGAGAGTGCGAGTGAGCGCGATAAAAC
>CAVAFS010000199.1:0-20962 GCA_963587975.1 Bulleidia sp.
GTGTTATACTATTTTTAATTATGTAAAAATTAAATAGGGCAAAGCAGTCGAAAGGCTGTGACGCAAAGCTACAGGGCCTGTAAAATGGCAGCCAGCTGCATAAAATATAAACGTAAAACATGCGCTATGGTTCTGTCCAAAATTCTGTGCATGTTTTTTATTTTTCTGTTTTGAAAGTAAACTTACATAAATCGAATACAGAAAGGGGAGATCGTAAAACCTTGAAACAAATACATAAGATACTTACTACTATATTCACCATGCTTTTTATCATATGTTCCGTTGTTCCGGCAAATGCAGCTGATACGACGGAAATTTCCCGGCAGGAAACTCCGGATTATAAAGTCGCATTTTTTGCCTTTGACTGCTAAAACATGCTGGATGAGAACGGGAAAAAATCCGGTTACGGCTACGAAATGATGCAGGGTTTGTCAAAATATATGCAATGTACCTTTTCCTATGTGGGATACGACACCCCTGCCAGTGAATGTGAGGAACAGCTTCGAAATGGAGAGATCGATCTGTATACCGCGGCAAAAAAGACACCGGAACGTGAAGCGGAATTTGCATTTTCCACACATCCGTCCATCACGTCCACAACCTGTATGAACGTAAAAGTCGGAAACACGTCCATTTCCGGCGATGATTATTCAACCTTTAACGGCATACGCATTGGTTTGCTGCAACGGCATACTTACAATGATAAATTTCTTGCTTTTATTGCAGAAAACAATATTGACTGTGAAATTGTTTACTACGATACTCCAACGGAACTGACAAACGCTCTGGTAAACGATGAGGTAGACGCTCTGGTAAACAGCTACATCAGCACACCGGAGGACGAACAGGTCGTTATGAACCTTGGCGAAACACCGTACTACATCATGGCCCGCAAAGAAGATCAGGCACTGATCGATGAGCTGGATCAGGCGGTGGATGCCATGAATATCGCAACCCCAAACTGGCGTACCGAACTGTACACCAAATATTACGGTTCTCAGGAATCCAGTACGGATCTGACCACAGAGGAACAGGCCTATCTGGAAACACTGCAGTCACAGCATAAAGTGATCCGCGCTGCGGTTCATCCTGACGCCAGACCATATGCCTGGTTTGACGGAGATACCGCCACCGGTATGCTGGTGGATATTTTCGAAGAAACAGCTGACACCCTGGGGCTTGATTATGAAATTGTTCCGGTAAAGGATCAGGAAGAATACATCCAGCTGCTTAATTCCGGCGATATTGATATCTGGATTGATCTGTTTGGATATTACGATGATAGCCTTGACTGCAAATATGAGATTACCAGTTCCTATCTGTCCTCCACCGCATTTATTTTGCGCGGGCGCAGTGATACAGAGAAAATTGATCACCTGGTAATTCCCAAAAGCATGAATAATATTGCGGTAAAAGAAATTCTTTCTTCTACCTGGCCAAACGCAGAAGTAACCGTACTTGATACCATGGAACAATGCAAACAATCCGTGCTGAACGGACACGCTACCGGTGCCCTGCTGATGTCTTATGCTGCACAGCAGCTGGCTCACGAAGACATCCAGAACCGGCTTCGGGTCGACATCGTTCCTACCGCTTCCGTACAGTTCCATATGGGGATCAATGCCAACATTGATTATCATTTTTATGGTATATGGGAAAAAACACTGGCGAACGTATCCTCAAAGATCAGTGCAAATATCGTACAGAGTTATCTGGAAGAAAGCACTTTCCAGAATCCGTTTTCCTATTTGTTTGACCACCCGGCTTACCTGGTCATCCTGTCCATTGGTGCGGCGCTTCTGGTATGTATGATCCTGCTGTATGTACAATCTGTGAAAAGTAAAAACAGACAGCAGAAAATTGCCGGCGAACTTGCAGTGGCACTGGTGGATGCCCAGAAAGCAAATGACTCCAAGCAGAATTTCTTTTCCAAGATGAGCCATGACATTCGAACTCCGCTGAATGTAGTGCTTGGCATGACACAGGTTGCGCAAAAATATAAGCATGACCCCAAACGTCTGGAGGATGCCCTGAATAATATTACTTCCGAAGGAAATTATCTGCTTGTACTGATCAATTCCATTTTGGATGTAAATCAGTTAGAGCACAGTTATATCGAACTGGCCAAAGATCCGTTCAGCCCGGCCACAGCCCTCCGGGAAAGCAGACAGATCCTGCTGCCCCTTGCGCAGAAAAAGGAGCAGTCCCTCACTGTGGACTGCAGCTGTGATGATTGTGTCGTTCTCGGTGATGCAAACCGCCTGAAACAGATTATAATCAACATTGCCTCCAATGCCATCAAATATACTCCTGCAGGAGGAGAGATCCATCTGAAAATGGAGGTTCTGCCGGATCACATATACCGTTTTACCTGTACGGATAACGGCATCGGCATGTCACCGGAATATATCCAGCATATCTGTGAAGATTATTCCCGGGCAGAAGACAGCCGCGTTTCCAAAGTACAGGGAACCGGGCTGGGTATGTCCGTAGTGAAAGGCTTTACCGATCTGATGGGCGGAACTCTGCAGATTGAAAGCGAACCTGCAAAAGGCTCCACCTTTATCGTAGAACTCCCATTCCCGGATGCTTCGGAAAGTCAGCGGGAAGCAGTGCTGCATCCGGTTGTGAAAGAAGATGCCGTCTTTCAGGAGTTCATTATACGCACTTTCCTTAAAGCTGATATCTACGTTTTCATAGACATCTTCGATATCACTGTCTTCGCAGATGATATAATATTTTTCTGCGTCATCTTCATCTTGATAACAGTCCGTAATATTCAGGAAAAGGGAATCTGTGGTAACATTTGTGGTTCCGTCCCCGACGCAGATCGTCTTGCCAGCTGCAAGCTGTTTTTCCTCAAAATATGCTTTGCTGAGGGCATACTGATAGATATAATCATCATCGCTTTCCTCCAGCATGCTCTCGTCCAGATAAATGATACCCGGATCTACTTCCACCACCTCTACCGGTGCTTTGTAAATTCGGAATGAATACTCCCGCACATAGGATTCCAGTCCTTTAAAAGTGACTCCCTCTGCCGCCGTCATGGTATACAGACCGCCTTCCATATATCCGTCGATCGGCGCAATGGTGTATTCATTTCCGTTTGCCGTTACGTTAAATCCCTGAATTTCATCTCCGGTAATGATATCAACCGTCACAAAATTGCTCAGCGTCTCTGCCGTGATCGGTACGGAACTGATCAGTGTCACCTTTTTATCCGTCGGGCAGTCTTCCTCGTAGTAATCCGGCTGCTCGGCAATTTCCATATAATCCTCGGAATCCTGGAACATGGCATCAGTCCATCCGGTTTTGCAATCTCCCAAGCCTCCATAAAATATGCTTTTGCCATCTCTGATTTTCTCAGATTCATACATGCCATGGCACCCATGAGATTCAGATAGATCAGCGCGATCGGATAAATCTCCGTACTCAGCATTTTGCAGGTTTCCACAATTCCAAGTGCCTTTTCATACTCCTGTTCCAGATAAGCTTTGTGGGCTAACACATAGCAGCCCCACAGCCGCATGCCTTTTGGAAGTTCGTTCAGATACTCTGACAGCGACGGGATTTCTCCCATCGGCAAATGCAATAATGTGCTGGCCGCAACCGCCACAAAAATTCCCATGGCCATTGTTTTTCGATCCGTCTTCTCCGAAAGGACCTGCCTGAGATTCACTTTCAGGCTCTCCAATCCGCCTTTTGCCGCATTGATATGATTCAGGGACAGATTCGCAAAAGTATGGATCAGACAAGCCGACAAGCGCAGCATTGGGTCGGAATGATTCAGATAAAGTTCTGTCAGATCCACCGCCTTATCATGCTGCCCGGATCAGAAGATCACTGCTGATTGACTTTGTCTCTCCGCTTAATATTCTGCTGATCTGTGAAGGTGCCACATTCAGCCGTCTCGCAAACTCGCTTTTTGATATCCCTTCGATTTCACATAATCTTTCCAGTTGTTTTCCCAGGGAAGACAACTCTTCCTTTTTTCCCATATCTGCCCATCTTCTTCCTGTTGTATCATTACACTTCGTTACGTTTAGTATAACAAAAAGCCAGGGGCTTAACATCGTACTATTTTTGAAAAGTTTGGTATGTTTTTTATTATTTTTGCACAGAAAAAAGAGGATGGATTGCAAATTTGCAATTTCTCCTCTGCTGCATTTTTCATCCGTTATTTTTCTGCTTCCGCTATGGCCTGCTTCTTCTTTTGGCTGTCCCGCTTTTTCTTCTCCCGCAGTTCTTTAAAAAAGCTGCTCAGCATCGCAGAACACTCTTCCTGACAGACGCCCTGCACGATTTCCACCTGATGATTAAAGCCTGCGATCTGAAGCAGATTCAGTACGGATCCCGCACAGCCTGCCTTTGGGTTCATGCTTCCGATCACCACACGATCGATTCGTGACTGTACCAATGCACCGGCGCACATCTGACACGGTTCCAGCGTCACATACATTGTACAGCCTTCCAGCCGCCAGTCGCCCAGCTTCTTGCTCGCCTTGCGGATTGCATTTAATTCCGCATGGGAAAGGGTGTTTTTGTCTATATTTCTACGGTTATATCCCCGGGCGATGATTTTGCCGTCCGCATCATTTACAATGACACAGCCAATGGGGACTTCATCGATGGCATATGCTTTTTTCGCCTGTTTTATGGCTTGTTTCATGTATTTTTCGTCTGAATTCATAAGATATCCTCAATTGCATTTCCAGTGTTTTCCCGCCCGATAATTTCCCTGCTAGCCGATACATCACTTCGGCTAACGTTCATGCTACAGCCGGGATAAATATATCCTACCAGAAAAAGCTACATGCGGCAATTCATAAAACTCGCATTCTTTGGGACAGATTGGTTTGTATAAAGGATCTGCCACGATGATCTTTGCGTCTTTCAGCGCTTCTTCCATGGCTTCTTCTCCAAGAACCATGGCATCTTTTTCACCGATCAGATTTTCGCATTCTTTTAACGGACAAAGTACACGAGTAGAACGACCATATACTTTTTCAATGCCTGCTGCCAGAGATCCCATGGTAACGGGTTCTCCGATCAGGGTGATTTCGGCGTCTTTCTGCATGCGTTTTTGCAGATATACAACAGTCTCTTGCCTTTTGTGCTTTGAACTATCACATTCCTGAATTACTTGTGTCTCAGATGCTGCACTTAAAACTTTCACATCTGAGGATTGTTCCAATTGCCGTTCTATCGACTTCTCCAATGCCTTTGAAACATCCTCCGTCAGCCATTTGTTTGGCGTTCCGATTACATACGGCGTTCCGAATTTTTCCTGAAGAACCTTTGCCACACGCAGACCAACCGCAGACACCACCAAATTGACATCTGCATTTCCTGCCATTTGCAGGATTTCTAAGGTATCGCCCATCGCCCAGGTGGATAACACATTCCAACCATATTTACGCAGATTTTCTTTCATGACCTCTACGTTTTTCTGTGAACCAAAGTCTAATGGGGTTACACCTAATAGATTTACACTACGTGTACATCCGAATTCCTTTTCCTGCAAATTTAAATTCTGTGCTATTTCCATTTCAGCAATTTTATACGTCAATTTTTGATTCTGCGTATCATTCTCTTTATCTGTTTTTTCCGTAAATCGTTTTGCAATTTCTTCTAACGCAATTCCCGCACCATACACATAATCATGCATGCCATTCGTCGGCACAGCAAAGGTCGGAATCCCGGTTTCTGTCTCAATGACTCGCGCGATCGCCGGAAAATCCGTTCCGTTCATAAAAGGAATCGGGGAGCCTGCCAGCGCAATAAATTTCGGGTGCAGTTCTCTGGCCGTATGCTCGATATCATCAATAAATTTCCGGTCATTTCCCATGATTGCATCAATCTCTGTCAGACCAGAGATAAAGATCAGGCTGTCCTGATCGTACCAGCGGATTTCATCGTGCGTATTATAAGTAGAATTACATCCGGAGGGGTCATGCATCACGGTCATTCCGCCAAGCTCGTACAATGCAGAACAGACTCCGGACACGTCTGCCGTATAAATTGGTATGATTCGATAGGATTGTCTCATAGGCAGCATTCACACCCCCATCCCTTTTGTACTACAAGCTTTTCTGTGTCTTTTTCCTCACGATACGCTTCCATCATCAGTTCTGCCGTTCTTCGAATACCGTCAAAACCATACAGGCCTTCGCCCTGCACCAGATTGACAAAATGGCAGCTGCGGCTAAAATATGCCGCTTTCTGTCCGATGGCAAGCACTTCTTCCTCTCCACCTCTCGGCAATACCCGCATTTTGACCTGAATCGTGGCGATCAGTTCCAGTTCCGGCGCATATTCCTGCAGCCAGTCAAAAACATCTTTTTCCTCCGGACTGATGCCATCCAGATACACTGCCTTTACGTTAAATCCATGGGTCAGAAGCAGTTTTGCCAGTCCCAACGGTCTCGGATGATACAGATAATCCAGCGTGATCGGCATATCTCCGATCAGTGCCTTTGCCTCATCCAGTACTTCTTCACAGAAAAACCGCTCTGTATCCAGTTCTTCTCTTGTCAGTTCCGGAAGACCTAAGGCATTTGTCAGCTGTTTTAACTGCTGCTCAATTTCTTCATAATCAAAGCTGCCCGGCAAATACAAATGCTCACGGTGCAAGCGCCGCGCCTGTGTTTCCATGCCATATTTTCCCGCCGGGTAGATATCCAGAAACAGACGTCCCCTGCTCATATCCAACAGATCCTGCCACGTTTCACAGGTCGGAAGTTCCCTTACCGTATAGCCGTATCGTTTTAATAAACGCTTGATATCACTGCTTTCATCCAATGCAAAATCACTGCCAAACACCGATACTGTTTTTGCAGCCGATTCGCACTCCGGCAATGGGTCGTACATGGCTTTTCGCAGCTTCTGATCCGGCGTCAGACCGTGTTTTTGCATAATCGGATCCATGTAACAACGGATAAAACAAATGTCCGGGAAACGCCGCTCCAGCTCATCATAAATGTAATTCAGATTACTTCCCACAAAATGGTGCAGACACACCGTAAACAGCAGCACTGCTTTCGGATGATCCTCGCGCTTGTTCAGCACATCCGTCACACCCTCGATGGTAATGTCCTCTAAATTGCCGTTTAAAACATGCTGTTCTTCCACAATGACAAAAGAAAAACGATCTGCCGCGTTCATTTCTGCCGCTGTCAGCACGACTCCGCGCATGCAGTTGTCCGCGCAGACATAAATCTGAATGGCCTCCGGAACCTGCATTCCTGTATGTACAATATTCCAGTTGCCATGAACCGGAGAATTATACTCTAATTCAGATGCGAACGGTGCAGGAAAGGATGCATCTTTCATTTTTACCACAGCATCTTTTGGATCTACTGTTTCACCTACGCGCTGCAACATCTAGTTTTCCTCCTGCAATACAGTATCTACTCCATTTTCGCCCTGTTTTTCCTGTGATACTGCATTCTTTTTTCCATACTCGTTCTGCAACTCTGCATTTTCTGGCAAAACACCACCACACAAAATGTACATCTGTTTTGCAATTATGCGGTACTCCTCTGCCATAGCGCTGTCCGGATAACACTCCATCAGTGTCATTCCCTGTTCTTCTGCCAGCGCCACCTGCTCGCTGTGTGATAATGTTCCGATCACAGTTGTATGAAAATCATCTGCCAGTTCTGCCACTTTTTCTTCTTCCCGTGGAACATCCCTGCGATTCAGAATGATTCCGCCAAGCTGTGCATAGCCACGGTTTTTAAAATTATCTACCGCCATAGCAATATTTGCCGCCGCATGGATGGCCATATTTTCTCCGGAAGTAATGACAAATACCTTGTCTGCATAACCGTTTCGCATCGGCATGGAAAAACCGCCGCAGACCACGTCTCCAAGCACGTCATACAAAATGACATCCGGCTTGTATACATCATATGCCCCTGTCTCTTTTAATTTTTCCAGTGCAGTTATAATGCCTCGTCCGGCGCAGCCCAGTCCCGGTGTCGGCCCACCTGCTTCCACGCAGATGACACCGTTGTAGCCGATGCGGATCATATCCTCCAGCTGCAACGCCTGTTTTTTCTCATTATACAAATCCAGTACGGTAGGAACTGCTTCTCCGTGACGAAGCTGGATCGTGGAATCTGCTTTTGGATCACAGCCAATCTGCATCACCGTCAGTCCAAGCTCTGCCAGCGCTGCTGCCACATTGGAAACAGTGGTGGATTTTCCGATTCCGCCTTTTCCGTATACTGCTATCTTGATCACTGTTCTGTTCCTCCCTCTGCCGGAGTAATGACGTTGGAATATGCGGTTTTTGCGGATACTCCTTTCAAACGCCCGATCTTTCCGGAAAGTGCGCTGATGGTATTTTGCGGCGCATCAATGGCGATACTGATGATACTGATGCCCTTCGGACGATACGGAATACCCATTCTGCCGACAATGTACTGGCGCGCTTCGTGAAGCAGGGTGTTTAATTCTTCGATGGCGTCTTCCTGCTCTACAATGATTGAAATCACCGCCACTCTGGTGTCCATGTATGCGACCTCCTTTTTAACAAATACGTGGTAACAGCTCACCGCCCGGCTGCGGAAGTAATGCCTGTGTACCGATTTCTGTCTCCATTACAACTCTGCCCGGCTCCTCAGCAATTACTTCTCCAATAATCGCTGCATCTGCGGAATACGGGCATTTACGCAGTGTTTCTACAATGGCCTCTGCTTCTTCCTTCGGTGCCATAATAACAAGTCTGCCCTCGCAGGCAAGGTATAACGGCTCCAGTCCAAGCATTCCACAGACACCTTTTACTTCCGGCTGTACCGGAACAGCGGCTGCATTCAGACGGATTCCAACGTTGCTCTGTCCTGCGATTTCATACAAAACAGTTCCGACGCCGCCTCTTGTGGCATCACGGATAACATGCAGATTGTGTGTAGTGTCCATTACCGCCTTTACGGTTCCCCATAACGGCGCACAGTCACTGGTCACATCTGCGTCAATGCCAAAATCTTCTCTTTCCAGAAGAATTGTGCATCCGTGACGGCCAATATCACCGGTTACAATGATCGCATCACCCGGTTTTGCCAGTTCTCCACCGACTGTTACACCTTCCTGAATCTCACCCATTCCTGTGGTTGTGATAAAGACGCCGTCCACCTGACCTTTTCCGGCTACTTTTGTGTCTCCAGACACGATATGTACACCAGCTTCTTTTGCAGTTTTCTCCATTGCTGCTGCAATTTCTTCCAGTTTTTCCATCGGGAAGCCTTCTTCAATGACAAATGCACAGGTCAGATACAGTGGTTTTGCACCCATGCAGGCAAGGTCATTAACGGTTCCGCAGATAGACAGTTTTCCGATATTTCCCCCCGGGAAAAATGCCGGTGAAACGATAAATCCGTCTGTGGATACTGCCATTCTTCCTGCTGGTGGAACCAGTACGGCCGCATCGTCTGCGGTCAGATCCGGATTTGCAAAATGCTCTTTAAATACCTGATCGATCAGTTCAGATGTCTGTTTTCCCCCGGCACCATGTGCCATTGTGACTGTTTTATTTTCCATTATGTTTTCCTTCTTTCATTTTATGAATATTGATAGTACGCGGAGCAGGCTCCTTCGCCGGATACCATACATGCTCCTACCGGATGCTGCGGTGTACAGCCTTTGCCAAATACTTTACAATCGGATGGTTTGCATTTTCCCTGCAATACGTCTCCGCAGCGACAGGCCGGATTTGGCTTTCCTTCGATTTTTGGCATCTGATATTTGATACGGGCATCAAAGTTCTGCCATTCCGGTCTTAATTTCATACCAGACGCCGGAATCACACCCAGTCCACGCCATTCGGAATCACAGGCTTCCATCATTTCATCCACAAGTACCTGCGCTTCTTTGCTTCCATCCTGTGTCACCACACGCGGATAGCAATTTACAAAAAACGGTTTTCCCTCCTGAAATTTTACCAGTGAAACCGCCAGCGCTGTCATCAGTTCTTTTGCGGTAAATCCTGCCACAACACCGCTGACACCTTCCTCGGTCAGTGCCTCGCACAGACGTGTTCCTGTAATGGCATTGACATGTCCCGGATATAAAAATACATCTGCACTGCCCTTTAAGGCCTCATAAGCCTGCGGCATTGTCTTATTTGCAACTAATAAAGAATAGTTGTCCAGACCTTTTTCTTTTGCCGCTTTGACCGACAGACATCCCGCAGGTGTCGTTGTCTCAAATCCAACGGACAAAAATGCCACCTGTTCTTCCGGATGTTCCTTCGCATATTTTTCAGCATCTGCCGGAGAATATACGATGCGGATTTTTGCGCCCTGTTCTCTGGCTCCCGCAAGGCTCATTTTTGTGCCCGGCACGCGCACCAGATCGCCAAATGTACAGATTGTTACGCCTTTTTCCAGTGCCAGATAAATCGCCTCATCAATAAAGCTGACCGGCGTTACACAAACCGGACATCCCGGACCTGAAATCAGTTCCACCTGCTCCGGCAATAATTTCCGGATTCCCAGACGAAAAATCTCATGGGTATGGGTTCCGCACACTTCCATGATCCGCACTTTCGGACCATTATAATTTTCAATGATCTCACGAGCCGTTTTCTTTTTATTTTCGCTGTTTGTATCTCCCATTACAGAAATTCCTCCATGAGCTGGTCTGTTTCGTTATCATCTTCATCGGTGATCTTTGCGATGGCCACACCGGCATGAACCATGACGTAATCGCCCGGCTCCAGATCTTCTAAAAGCTGAGAAGAAACCTCTCTTTTTGCACCGCCAGCATCAATGACTGCTGTGCCGTTGCTGATTTTTACTACCTTTGCTGATAAACCTACACACATATCTATAACCTCCAAATCTATCTTTTCTTTCCCTATGCATTTGGTTGATTCCTAATGCAAACATGATCATCAACTGTCATGCATGTGATGAATGAACTGTAAGTGACACATCCCATAAGCCGCCTGTCCGATTGCAATTCCTCCATCGTTTGGTGGAATCATACGGTGACGCAATACTTCAAATCCTTCCTGCATCAAGCGTTCCTCTGCCAAACGCAATAGTAATCGGTTTTGAAATACGCCGCCACTCAAAGCGACCTTATTTCTACCGAAACTTTTTCGGGCTTCCATGCAGGCTGCCACAATTTGTTCTGACAGCGTCTCATGAAACAGGTAAGCCAATGCACCACTGTCAGCGCCTTGTAGTTTTGCTTCTACAATGTGCTGCACCAATGTTTCCGTATCCAAAATACACAACGTATCTTTCTGATCCACCAACTGTTTGCCTACCATCTGCCAGGTATCCTGTTTTTCATTTGAACCCAGTGTCTGTTTCTGTTCAAAGGCTTCTGCCGCAAACTGCAATGCCGTGGACGCTTCCCCCTCAAAACTCGACTGCCATCGGATTCCAAGAATCGCGCTGACTGCATCAAAAAGCCGTCCCGCACTGGTCGACATCACCGCATTGATCTTTCGATCTGCCATGGTAAACTGCACTTTGCTTTCCTGTTCATTACAAAGTCCCAGTTTTTCAATGATTTTCCATGCTTTTTCCCGATCCTTTGTATAGCCGTAAATCATGGATACGGCGATACGCCATCCTTCTTTTGCAGAAGCATCTCCGCCGATCTGCAAAAACGGTGTAATGCTGCCAAATCTGGTAAAATCCTGATAATCTGCCAGCAAAATTTCTCCGCCCCAGATGGTTCCATCCGTTCCGTATCCGGTTCCATCAAAGGAAACACCGATGACCGGCTCCTGACAGTCATTTTCCGTCATGCAGGATAAAATGTGCGCATAATGATGCTGCACCTGAAGCATCGGATACCCAAGACTTTCTGCCACAACCGTGGAATTGTATTTTGGATGCAGATCACAGACTACCACCTGCGGCTCCACTTCCAATAACGTCTGAAACCGGTGAATCGTTTCCTGCAAAGCTTTTACCGTTCGCAGATCCTCCAGATCTCCCACATACGGAGATGGATAAAAACGGCTGTCCACACCGATGCAGAATGTATTTTTCAACTCGCCGCCAACGGCAAGCACCTGTCCTTTCCAGTCCACCGATGTCATAAATGGCAACGGTGCATAGCCTCTGGACCGGCGGATCATATATGGCTCATTTTTGTAAAAATCCATGACTGTGTCGTCCGCTCGGATTCTAATTTTTCGATTATGGGACAAAATTGCATCGCATAAATGGGATAACTCTGCGGCCGCTTCCTCATCATCCCGGCAGATCGGTGCACCGGAAGTATTTCCGCTTGTCATCACCAGTAAATCCGGCATTTCGATACCATCATCATACTGAAAGATCAATAACTGCACCGGTGCATATGGAAGCATCACGCCAACTTTCGGATTTCCCGGTGCCACAGATGGGGCCAATCGGGTGCCTGATACATTTTCCAACTCCAGTTGTTTTTCTTCAGATAAACCAAAAACATCATGATTCCTTGACGCATTCTCGTTTACACGTCTAGCTAATAATAAGATTGGCTTCTGATGTCCGGTCAGAATTGCCTCCTGCTCCGGTGTCACAATACATTCCCGCTTTACTACCGTTTCATCTTTTGCCATGATTGCAAAGGGTTTTGCCGGACGACGTTTTAAAGTACGTAATCGACTGACTGCTTCCTCATTTGTCGCATCACAGCACAGATGAAAACCACCAATTCCTTTGATTGCCACGATTCCACCATCGTGAATCACCTGTCGCGTATATGTGATGGCCTCTCTGCCCCGTTCACTTCTGCCGATCAGATACACCTCCGGTCCACACTCATTGCAGCACACCGGCTGCGCATCATAACGCCGTGTCTCCGGATCATAATATTCTTTCGCACAATCCGGACACATTGGAAACTCCTTCATACTGGTGCGTTCCCGATCATATGGCAGCGAATCCAGAATCGTCAGTCGCGGCCCACAACAGGTGCAGTTGATAAACGGATGCAGATACCGCCGATCCTTCGGATTGTACATCTCCTCTTTGCACTCCTCACAGATTGCAATATCCGGAGAAACAAAAATCTCACCTTTTGTCTTTTCACTCTCAATAATATCGAAGGTATCAAGCTGTGGTGCATCCTCTGCCGAAAGATCCTCTGTATTTATTTTTAAAATAGCCGCACGCTTCGGTGGACGTTCTTCAAGATCTTTGAGAAATCCATCTACCTGCTCTGCGGAACCCTGTGCATAAATTTCCACATATGGGCCTTTGTTACAGACATTTCCACGAATCCCGTTTGATGTCGCATGGCGGCTCACCGTCGGTCGAAAACCAACGCCCTGAACGATACCGTAAACACGAATTCGCTTCGTAACCTCATTCATATCTTTATTCTTCTCCTGTTTTCAGTCGTCCCGACACCGCAAAATGCACCGTATCCACAAAGGTTCCGGCAAATTTCGGAGTCGTCCGCTCCATGCAGTGATCCGCATAGATCACATCAAAATCACCGTTTTCCACCAGCTCAATATAATCATCTTCATCCCGCAAATGCAGATCTCCATCCTGACGCAGTTCCGGCTTCATCACAAACCAGCTGGCCACCGTCACCTGCGCATCCGACGCTTTTTTCAAAATATCTTCCCGAATGGCATTACCGATCACCTGCTGCTGCACAACCAACACTTTTTTCCCGCTGTAATCTATATCTGAAACCAGTTCATCCACCAGCGGATAGCCAATCTCATACGGTGTTCCAAAAGTTCTCTCCAGATATTTTGCCGCTTCCAGTGCCGCCGGTGCCACCACGATATGTTTCTCCACATTAGACACGGTTCTGACATCATCCAGTCCACTTCCCATACCGTAACAAATGGCATGTTTTCCTTTTGCTGCAAAACGCTCCCGGATACGGTCTGCCGCACGCAGATCACTGATATCCTGCGGCGTCATACCAAGAATTCCGATATTTCCCGGAATCACCTCTTCTTTTTCTCCGGCAAACACCCGGAACAGTTCCAACCATGCTTTTTCCTCACCTTTGTCATACAGTTCCATGCCATCGGTGTCCACCGTCAAAATCGGCAGATCCACTTTTTTCTCCGTCATACGCTTTAACGCATGGTAATCCGTTCCGATGACAGCTGGTACCGGCGTTCCGATGATGGCCGCAAATTTTGCATCCAGCCTTGTCACCGCATCCGCAAGTTTGGCCACCAGACGGTCATCCCGTCCGAGGATTGCATCCATGTCACGAAGTCCTGCGCTGAACAACGCACTTTTGCTCTCAAACCAGCGCGGCTCATCAAATCCGCAGATATTTCCGGTACAACCGCCGGCATCACAGATTACGATAATTCCACCAAATTCATATAACACAGACACCGCGCCGGACTGATCCGGTGCAAAAGGTGTCAGATATTTTCTCAGTCCTCTCATTGCCCTATACCTCCGCCAGTGCCTCAAACAGTCTGCGGACGCCGGCGTAACCAAATGGCTGCCGTTCCCCGTTCCAGAGCACGTTTGGACAGTTTTTATGATAATAACCGGCATCTTTTCCGATGGTCAGAGTTACCCCGGAATCCGTTCCGTCATAATACAGCATCGTCGGTTCCAGATTGGAAAATACTTTCGTCTCCGGGCTCAATGCCGCCAGCTGTTTCACATAGACAAAATTTTCACCGGATAATGTTCCGTAAATCTCCGGCACACGGAAACCGTAACGCACCAGCGCCAGCGCCAGTTCAAAGGGATCTCCGTTCATCCACTCACCCACTGCAAAGGATGCATCTGGATATTTTTCCTTAAATTTTGCCACCGCAGCTTCTGCAGCTTTTCTTGGTTCTTCATCGTCAAATTCCACACCAAGGGCTGCGCCAAAAGCACGATACTGACTGGCAATCTTATCGATCTGATACAGTCTGCGCAGCTCGATATACGGGATTTTCAACCGATCGTGAAAATCCTCTGCCGCAAACCTTGCTTCCGGGTGAAGCACCAGATTAAAATTCGCCTCCGACATAGTCTGATATTCTTCATAATCCTTACATCTGGAAATCTCATGGATTGTTTTTACCCCGGCACTATGAAGCAGATCATACAGCTCACAGTCATCCACCAGCGGGGAAAAATATCCTAATAAATTCACCACATTTCCTTTTTTCTTCTTCGGCTCTAGTAAAGAGTAAATTGACTGACGCACATGCACCATCGGCGGCTTGCGTCCCTCTCTTGTCAGCGCGTACATATAACACGGTTTTACCGGAAGTCCCGCTGCTTCCTCTGCCTTGCGACAGACACGCTCCATATCCGTTCCCAGCAGCGCATCCACGCAGGTGATACAGATCATCACAACGGACGGCTTTTTCTCCAGACCCTCACAAATCTCTGCCACCGCCTTTGGAATTTTTTTCAGATGACGTCCCGTTACGATATCCGTCTCATCCATCAGCAGATAATAAAAACGATCATGATAAGCCCGCATGGAACTCAAAACCGATGTATTTCGTCCGCAGCATCCCGGCGCTACGATCAGCATAATGGAATCCGGAACCGCAAGTCCCGCACGCTTGACACCAAAGCCTTCCGCTCCCGGTGAGTTAAACGCCAGCGTTGCCGGAGAACTGTAGATTAGATGCGTATGGGAAATAAGCTGCTGCGGAATATTCTCTTTTCCCAGACTGTTCAGTTCTTCCACCGTACAAAAATATGCTTCCTGTCTCATGCGTTTTCCTCTTCTTTCAATAATAATTCTGCCAGATCAAAGAAACATTTGCTGATCTCAGAATCCGGATCACCCTCGATCACTGTTTTTCCCTGATCTTCCCAGCGGATAATTTCATCGCTCCGCGGCACTTCGCCTACGATCGGCACGCCGATTTTTTCAGAAAATGCCTGCACTTTTTCGGTCTCATTTTCTACATTTCGATGATTCAGCACGATACCAAATACCCGGGCATAACTGCGGTCTTCAAAGTTGCGCACTGCACTGGAAATATTGTTTGCTGCGTACAGCGCCATTTTTTCTCCGGAAGTAACGATCAGAACTTTCTCCGCATAACCCTCGCGGATCGGTGCTGCAAAACCGCCACATACTACGTCACCCAGCACGTCATACAAAACCACATCCGGTTTGTAATGTTTAAACAGTTCCATATCTTCCAGAAGCTGGAATGTCGCAATGATTCCGCGGCCTGCACAGCCAAGGCCCGGTGTCGGTCCACCTGTCTCAATGCAAAGAATTCCGCCATAGCCTTCCTTTGAAATCTGCGCCAGTTCATCCGGTTCTTCATCCTCTTCTCTCATGTAATTCATTACCGGGCGAAGCGGCTCTCCCCCCAATAGATTAATCGTGGAATCCGCTTTCGGATCACAGCCGATCTGAATGACACGTTTTCCCATATTTGCAAAAGCGGCTGCCAGATTGGAAGTCACTGTGGACTTGCCGATGCCGCCCTTTCCGTAAATTGCTACCTTTAACATACTTTCCTCCTGAACTTATCTTACATATCTTGCATAATTACAATGCCTTTTTGCGTTTCCAATTTCCCGCACCATACCGCAATCTGTGCTTTCTTAGTTATATATTTCACAAACAAAAAAAGAACCATTCCCGGCAATCCGTCGGAAAAATGGTTCTGCAAATCTCAGTCCTATCAGGTTTCACAATTATCTAACCTGAATAAAAATATCTATTTTTTTACTGCAATATTATCTTTACCATATGAAACAACTATTCCCGCGCGGATCTTCCTTGCCGTCAGAGTCTTCTTATTTTATTTTGCATCCAAATCATATACAACGTTTTCCATCAGCTGTCCTTTTCTCATAGCCGACTCGTTGCATCATCCGCATGCCACAAAGAGAATATACTGTGTCTTTTTCATCATGTACTACAGATTTGTAGCAGATGCGTGAATCAGAGACAATATTTTTCATCAGTACATTTATTGTACCTGTTTTTATACAAGTTAGTCAAGATGAATCATCTGTGACGGATGAACTGTAACTCCACCGGATATTCTTGGAAATAAACCGGTGACGTAATGCAGTCCGATTCCACAATTGTAAACTGTGTATGGGATGCAAAATACTCCGGATACAGTTCGGCAGCCTTCATGATGCTTTTCGGCGGACAGCGTAAACATTCATACGTCCCCGCCGGCATGCATTTATATTCCGGTAATTCCTCACAGTTTTCAAATACTTCCACGTATACAAAATACGTCACTTTTCCATGATCTATATCTGCCATCATTCCGGATGGATAATTTGCCGACAGCTGATGCTTCTGCGCCAGATCAAACAATTCACTCAGCTTTTTGTGAAATTCCACCGAGGACAATCCTTCTTTGATCTCTTTTCTTAAAATATTCCGCTCCGGGATCTCTCTCCTGTAAAATCCATCACAATCCCGGTATTTTTCCGTGTCCTGAATCCCACGTTCTGCCAGCTGCAGCCGTTTCAGGCAGCTCTGCAATTCACCGATTTTTTCATAGGCGCGAATCTGTCCATCTCGCAGCAAGCCCTTCAGGTCAAACTCTCCGGTCGGTTCCACGTACTGATTCCAGTTTTTCAGCGGAATATCCAGAATCTGCAAAAACTTGATCATGTCAATGGCCAGCATCTGTTCATTCTTATAATAGCGGTATCCCGTATCCGGGTCGCAGTATGCCGGCTTCAGGATTCCTATTTTTTCATAATAACGCAGGGCTTTTATTGAGACCTGTTTTACCTTCGCCACTTCTCCGATTGTCATATACCCGTCCATGTGTGCCTCCATATTTTTCTTGACTCTGCCCTTAGGGTAAGGTTTACAATCATTTTATCAAACACGAACTATTTTCGCAAGAAATTAACTTTCGCACCGTACGAATAAATTTCTGCGAACTGTAACAAACAAAACATTTTATATTTTTATGGAGGTATTTAAAATGGCAGTAATGAACAAAACACTGATCATCCACCACATCAACGACATCGATAATATTCCGGCTATGGAGCGCTGGTTTGTACACCATCATTGTCCGGAAGTAATGGCACAGGAGCCATGGCTGACACGCTACGTCATGTACCGTGTAATGCCGCCTGCAAAAGGCATGGAGACAATGGGATTCTTTAACTATCGTGTGCATGAGAATCTCGGCCTTGACGTAGAAGGCAGAAGAAGCCTGCGTGGACTGCTCGGCATGACACCGGAACCGGTAGAGAACGCTATGACCGTTGCAATCGCAAACATTCCGGCAGAGCCGACAGAAGATTTCTTTGGTCAGACAATGAACCATGCCGGCAAAACATTTATCCGTTTTGTATACATGATGTCCTATCCGAAGGGAGTTTCCCGCGAAGAAGGCGAAGACTGGTTCTTAAATCATTTTGCACCGGAAGCATGCAAACTGCCGGGGCTGCTTCGTTTCTTCTCACACAAAGCATATGACAAACAGTATTCTCCGATTCCGCTGCCGGAAGGTGACGGCACACCGGAATTCGTAGATGTAAGTGATGACAACATTTTCTTCCATCGCTGGGATCGTGTATGCGAGCTCTGGTTTGAGAACAACTCCGCATGGACAAACGCATTCATCAACAATCCGCCAGCATGGACTGTTCCATCCTGGGCTACACGCGATACTTTCCCATTCGTAGAACCGATGAAAGACTTCGTGTGCACAAGCCTTTTAGAGCGTCCGGATCAGAATATGCTGAAACACTACGATGGCTGCATTTTCTAAATCTTGTTTAGGATGGCTTAAAATTTACTGAAGTCAGTTTTAATATGAACGTCTGTATTTTGTCTCAGTCGCTACCAATCGCTCCTTGAGAAAAAATACAGACGTTCTTAATTTACACTGTGATATTTGTAAATTTTTGCGCCACCTGCACTGCGTGCCACGCATTTCTTAAGATTTTCATAAAATGCTCCTATTTTCCAAATTAAGGGTGGTTCTTACCGCCACAACTTGGTACAATGTTATTAATAGTTACCAATCATTTTACTATTACATATAAAGTTTTAATTAAGGAGCATTGTTTTATGAAAAAGAAACACTTTGCAGCACTGCTTTTTGCTGCAGGACTTGCTGTAACCGGCATGACATTACCGGCTTCCGCAGCCCAGGCCAATGACACTCTGACTCAGATGTCAGAAGTTCTTTCCGAATCAGACGCTTCCACAGACACAGCCGATCTGGCATCTGGATCCGAAGATTCAGAAAATGACAAAGAATCCGATATCGCAGAGGATGCAAAAGATTCTTCTGATGAGAAAGATACCGAAAAAACAGAGGATTCCCAGAAACCGTCAGATTCCGAGAAACCGGATACACCAGACGATTCTGAAGAACCGGAAGATCCGGCAGGAACAACGACGGAAGTCCTTTATGATAAGGAAACCGATACCTGGAATATCTGCAAAGATGGTAAAGTCCTTGCACCTTTTGATGGATTCCAGGAAACCGAAAAAGGCTGGATTTACATTGTCGACGGCACATACCAGGCAGACTATACCGGTCTCGCCGAGGGCGAAGCACAGGGAGAAGAAACGCTCTGGTATGTATCCAATGGTGCCATCGATTTTACTTACAACAGCATTACAAATGACCAGACCGGTTGGTACAAGATCAAAAACGGTAAGTTTGATGCTGATTACACCGGCGTATCCAACAACAAAAACGGTTGGTGGCGCGTTGTAAACGGCGTTGTTGATTTCAACTGCAATTCCATTGAATCCAATGAAAACGGCCGCTGGTATATCCGCAACGGTCAGGTTCGTTTTGATTACACCGGAATTTCCAATGATGCCAACGGCTGGTGGCGTATTTTAAATGGTAAGGTTGATGAACACTGCAACAGTGTAGAAAACAACGAAAATGGCTGGTGGTATATCCGCAATGGTCAGGTTGATTTCGGTTTTAACGGTGTCGCACAGAACAGCAACGGCTGGTGGTATATTTACCATGGTAAAGTTCAGTTCAATTCCAGTGGAACTTATTCGGAAGGTGCCCGTATTTACTATGTTTCCAATGGCCGTGTAACAAGCAGTAATTATTATCTGCCGCAGACAGTCATCAACCTGCCAAGTGGCGGCTACAATCTATCCACAGCAAACATCGGTCTGAAAGTCATTAAAGTAAATCAGGCTGTTCTTGGCAACAGCAGTGAGCGTTACACCAGCGCTACAGCCAGTGCCGTTCAGAGATTCCAGACCATACATGGACTTTATCCAAGTGGAACAGTTGATCTGGCTACCTGGAAAGCAATGGGCTATTCCGAAAATGACTGGTACAACCTTGGTACCTATCGCACACCGATTAAAGTTGCCAACGGTGCAAAACGTAATGACCGCGTGAACGCAATGCTTGCCACTGCAGCGGAATATGCAAATGCAGGAACCGGCTATAAAGTAGGATGCTCCGGCACACCGGGCACTTATGTGGACTGCTCCGGACTGATTTATCAGTGCCTGTACTCAGCCGGTATCAACCCGTCTTCCAACATCGTGGATCATGCACTTGCCATTCATGAATACACTTCCGCAAACCTTGCGGCAGATCAGTGGTTAGGTCTCTCCATTGCATCTTACAATCTGCAGCGCGGCGACCTTATCTTCTACGCAAGAGATGGAAGAAGCAGCGTATGCCATGTAGCGATCTATGCTGGCAACGGATGGATTTATGATTCCTGGCCGGGCAGAGGTGTTACTTATCGTTCCATGAATATCGGCGGATATCATGCAATCAAATACACCCGCATCTTTTAAAAAATCCCCTGTTTCTTTCAATTACTCAGAAAGAAACAGGGGTTCTTTTTGCCTCAAACAGCTGCTTTTTCACTTTTTTAATCCAGATACCGGCACCAATAACCAAATTCGCCGGTTTTCTGCCTTGTTACCTGTTTTGTCCGAAATTCCGGGAAGCCGAATATTCCCGCCAGAAGCTGTTCCTGATTAGAAAATACTCCCGGAACGCCCAGAAACCAGCGTCGTTTTTCTTCCTCCATATATCCGAACAGGATCATTT
>CAVAFS010000200.1:0-4859 GCA_963587975.1 Bulleidia sp.
CCTTTTGGTACTGTTACACAACCGCCAAAAATTCTATACAATTTTTTATTGACATACCACCCGTTTCCGCGATAAAATAAATAGTAACTATGAGCAGTGCCAGTTACAGAAAATTCAAAGCGAAAATCTATTTTTCGCTATTGTATTTATTGTAGTTTGTTGCACTGCATTTTTCATGTCTTACTATTGGAGGTTATATTAACTATGAAATATGACGTTATTATCATTGGTGCCGGTCCTGGCGGTATTTTTTCCGCTTACGAACTGATCAACCAGAATAAAGATTTAAAGATCGCCGTTTTTGAGGAAGGCTATCCGTTAGAGAAACGCCACTGCCCGATTGACGGCAAGAAAGTTCCATCCTGTATCAAATGTCCGACCTGCGCGATCATGAGCGGATTCGGCGGCGCCGGTGCTTTTTCCGATGGAAAATACAACATCACAAACGACTTTGGCGGTACTTTATTTGAGTATATCGGCAAAGAAGAGGCGCTGGATCTGATGCGCTACGTTGACGAGATCAATGTGACACACGGCGGTGAGGAGACAAAACTGTACTCTACAGCCGGCACCCATTTCAAAAAAATCTGTATGCAAAATAAACTGAAACTTCTGGATGCATCCGTTCGTCACCTTGGAACAGATATTAACTATGTGGTTCTGGAGAACATCTATAACGAACTGAAAGAACAGGTTGATTTCTTCTTCCAGACACCGGTTACAAAAATCGAATGTCTCGAAGGCGACAACTATCGTGTACATTACGGGGATGAATCTGCTGACTGCAGCAAATGTATCGTTTCTGTTGGCCGTATCGGAAGTAAATGGATGGAGAGCATCTGTAAAGAACTGGAAATCCCGACAAAATCCAACCGTGTAGATATCGGTGTCCGCGTGGAGCTTCCGGCTGTGATCTTCTCCCATCTGACTGATGAACTGTATGAGAGCAAAATCGTTTACCGTACAGAGAAATTCGAAGATAATGTACGTACCTTCTGTATGAACCCATACGGTATTGTCGTAAATGAGAATACAAATGGTATCGTTACGGTAAACGGACACAGCTACGAAGATCCGGCGCAGCAGACAGAGAACACAAACTTTGCACTTCTGGTTGCAAAACATTTCTCTGAGCCGTTCAAAGACAGTAACGGATACGGCGAGAGTATCGCAAGACTGTCCAACATGCTTGGTGGCGGCGTTATCGTACAGCGTTTCGGTGATTTAGTCCGCGGACGACGCAGTACCGAGAAACGTATCGAAGAAGGTCTGGTTCGTCCTACCCTCTCTGCGACACCGGGTGATTTAAGTCTGGTACTTCCGAAACGTATCCTGGACGGCATCATGGAAATGATCTACGCTCTGGACAAGATCGCACCGGGTACTGCAAATGATGATACTCTCCTCTACGGCGTAGAAGTAAAATTCTACAACATGGAAGTAGAACTGGATGAGCATCTGGAAAGCTGCCACAAAGGTCTCTACATCATCGGCGACGGCAGCGGCGTGACACATTCCCTGTCCCATGCATCTGCCAGCGGTGTATATGTAGCAAGACATATCTGCGAACAGTTATAAAAATTGAGTAGGCGGCGGTGATTAGCCGCCGGGCGCACTTTGAAAAAACACCAGTTCCGATCATTCAATATCGGTTCTGGTGTTTTTATTTTTTAATTACGCAGTAATCATAAAATGTATCGGTTTGTTACTGCTCTTTCTGATTTCCAATTGCTCATTCTGTAACGTAATCGCATAAATATTCAACAACATCATATGTTCTTATATCATAATCAGTTTCTGAGGGAACAATAAAAGTCTCTCCCTCTGACACCTGGTGGAAATTCGCATCTCCCGGGAGACAAATCTCAGCTGTCCCACTGATAAGACGGACAATTTCTTTGTCTCCTACATCAAATTTGTAGGTTCCAGGTGTGATCACACCCAGGGTAAATCTGTCACCATTTTCTTTATAAAAGGTCCTGCTTATCACTTTCCCATCAAAATATATATTACTACTGAGTGTTACATCCACATTTTTTATCTGTTTATCCACACTGCACCTCCATGGCGTTTTTCTATGCTTTTGCTGTCACTGCTGTCTTTGCTTCATTTCTTACAAGTCTTGCAAGATGATAAACAAGTCCTCCCCAGACAGATGTTAAACAAATTCCCATCGTAATAATTGATAATGCTGCCATAACAATCGCTCCTTTTCTTTTACTTTTCTATTTTATCTTGTTCTTCTGATTCCTGATCCTCGAGTTCAGGAAATTCCTCACCATTAAAAATTTTCTCACCTGCAGATTTTGCGATCTTATTGTTGAAAATTGCAAAAACCACGCCCATGCCGCCTAGCTGGAAAATCAGTGTTCCCAAAGAATAGGTTCCAAGCGGATTATACCAGTCCGGATTCCATCCGATGGAAAGAACACACCACCAGACAAACATGATTATTGTAAGTGCCGGCACGATCACCAACAATGCAATGTTAAAATGCTTTCCGACAGACATGGATGAATACTTATGATTCACAAACTTTGTCCTGAGTTTCTCCGCACCAAATTTGAATACTGCCACACAGGAGAAGAAAGCTCCGATCACCATTCCCATTCCAACGACAAAGTCCTGATTGTTGAAAAATGTCTGATTCCAACAGGATGGAATACCGATAATACAGGTAACAGCCAGTATGAGGACTGCTGTTTTTGCTTTGCCCCATTTTGCATCTGCAAATGGCTGATACACAATGGCATACATTGCTATGATGGAGGAAACGGATGCTGCCAGCAAAGCCAGGAAAAACAATGCTGCAAAGATTCTGCCACCGGCCATTTTTTCAAACACACCTGTCAATGCGATAAACGCCAGACCATTATTTCCTGTTGAACACATCTGAATCGCTTCATCTTTACTCATAAAAGCAAAGAGTGCCGGGATAATACCTACGCCAGCGAGCAGTGCTGCTGACATATCGCCAAGACTCTGAATTCTGGTTGTGAGCACAACTTCCGCTTTCTTTTCCGCATAAACGCCATATGCGATGCAGATGCCCCATCCGGGACCGGCCGACCACATACACTGTGTCAATGCTTCCAGCCAGATCTTGTAATTCAGGAAATCTTTCAGTTCGAATCCAAAGAGGAAATCCAGTCCTGAACTTGCTCCCGGAAGAGTTACTGTCCGAATTGCAATAATGATAATGCATAGAAACAGGAGCGGCACCAAAACCTTACATATCTTTTCAATAAATGAAACTCCTTTATAAGCACCCCATGCGCAAAATGCCTGAATCACAAGATAAACAACCACCATCCAGATATTGTGCTCTGATATGGAACCAAACAGTTCTGTTTTATCAACACCTATATATCCACCGGTGATTGAATTCACCAGATAATAAATAATCCATGCAACAACTACTGTGTAATAGGCAATCGTTATCACTACGATCCACCATACAAATGATCCAAACCAAGTTCCTTTTTTGCTGCCGATAAAATCTCTCATAGCTCCCGGCAACCCTTTTCTTGTTGCTCTGCCAATACAATGTTCCGCCATCATCAGACAATCTACAGCCAGAACCATGATCAATATATATGCTATGACAAAGGCACCTCCGCCATTTGTCGCTGCGACTCGTGGGAAACGCCATATGTTTCCAGTTCCTACAGATGCTGCAATCATAGCAATAGCCATTGCCACTGGGGATGAAAAACCTTTCTTTTTCTCTTTCATATTCCAATCCTCCACATGGTCAGTGAAATAGTTCTCAATGCGAACGCACATAAGACCTGCTACCGTTCACTCACCATTGCGCTACTCGCGAAAAAAAGAGATACCTTATCGTTTTCACGATAGGATACCTCTTTGTATCTACCAGTTTCCGGCTCACCGCCTGCACTTTATGCAGACATGTGTGTCTTTTTTGTTGTATGATTTTTATATCGTTGTAGTACTACTTCTTATATATCACAACCTTACAACATTGTCAATCCGTTTTTATTTTTTCTTTTTAGTTACTCTGATATCGTAACAGTTCCGACAGGGAAGTTTCTACCTACCGATATAGTCGGTCATAGAATGTTTCATATGAAGTCTCATTGCCTCACGAACGCCTTCACAATCCCGCATTTTCAAATAGTTCATAATCATTCTGTGATCATCTATAACATCTGTATACAAAGTCTGTTTCAAATGACTTTCACGAAATGCTTTGACAAGCGCACGGTTTATGATCTCCATAAGTTTTATACCAAATTCATTATGAGAAGCCCGTGCAATGGCAATATGAAACCGTTCATTCAGGACCGGATCTTCTTTATCCTCTGAACTCTCATCTTCTAGGCGCTCTCCCAGTTTTAAAATCGCACTGATTTCTTCATCGCTTGCCCGGTCGGCCGCATAATAAGCCATATCCGGTTCCAGCATCATACGCAGTTCATACAGATCTTTGATCTTTATGTGCATCACATTCAGTTCATCAAATCCAAACTCTTCATCTGCTACTGATTCTGCTGATACAAAGGTTCCCTTTCCACGATGAATTTCGAGAATCCCCTGCGTTCTCAGATATTGAATGGCCTCTCGTAATGTTGTCCGGCTCACACCCAGATCTGCTGCCAGATCATTCTCATTTGGCAGTTTATCGCCCGGTTTATATATTTTTTTAACGGTAATCAGTTCCAGTAAATCCGTTTTTGCCTTGTCTGCTACTTTCATTGTACTTCCTTTCAAAACACTTTTTTCACAGACATCTTACCGTTTTTAAAAACCAGTGTCAAGAATATGATACTTCTCCGGGTATTTCCTGTCCTTCATAAAAAGCAAGTGCATTTTCCAGAGAATGCTCTATCATATCC
>CAVAFS010000201.1:0-4947 GCA_963587975.1 Bulleidia sp.
CCGGCTACCCAGTCCACCAGTTCCTTTAACGTCATCTGGCAGGCTTCATCCAGACCAATTCCACGCAATTTGGGTGCTCTGGCAACTTCTGACAGGCGGCTTCCATGACACTCCGGACAGATTTCCTCTTTCAGAAATTTCTCCACACGTTTCATGCCCTTTTCATCTTTCACCTTTGCCAGCGCATTTTCTACAGTATACACTGCATTATAGTAAGTAAAATCAAGTTCTCCTGCCTGATTGGATTTCTTCGCCTTATAAAAAATATGTTTTTTCTCTGCCGGACCGTGATACACAATTTCTTTTTCCGGTTCTGTCAGATCCTTAAATGGAATGTCTGTACGCACCCCCATTTCCCGGCATACATCTGTCATCAAAGACCACATGAGACTGTTCCAGGGTGCCACCGCTCCATCGTCAATACTGAGGGAATCATCTGGTACAAGTGCATCCATATTTACGGTACGCACCCGACCTGTTCCACCGCATTTCGGGCAGGCTCCCTGCGAATTAAAAGCCAGTTCTTCTGCACTTGGTGCATGTACTTTTTCATTGCACACCGGGCAGAAAATATCCTGCTCTGCCGCTACTTTTAAAGTTGGTGGAACATAATGTCCATTTGGGCAGCGATGAGAGGCCAGTCTGGAAAACATCAATCTCAAACTGTTTAAAAGTTCTGTCCCCGTTCCAAACGTGCTGCGGATTCCGGGAATTCCCGGACGCTGATGCAATGCCAATGCCGCCGGAACATACAATACTTCATCCACATTTGCTTTAGCAGCTCCCGTCATACGCCGCCTTGTATAAGTAGAAAGCGACTCCAGATAACGTCTGGAACCTTCTGCGTACAATACGCCCAATGCCAAAGATGATTTTCCAGAACCGGATACACCTGCAATTCCGACGATCTGATGCAGTGGAACATCGACATTTATGTTTTTCAAATTATGGACTTTCGCCCCTCGCACCTTCATATGTGTTGGTTCATTACAATTGCTTTTCATTGAAATTTAGCCTTCCTGTAAATTACTATTTTTATTTATCTCTGATTTTGATAATTTTCCTATTTCCAACGGTAGTGTCCCACAATATCATCCCATTTTTCTAAAATATCCTGTTCATAGGATTTCTGCCATGGATCATTGTGATGAATCACGTACGGAACGCCATTTTTATTTCTTCGGTCAGAAACAATCCCGATGTGCTTTTGAAAAATAACGATGTCTCCGCCCTGCCATTCCTCTGTTTTGGAAACATCTATAGTCAGGCTTTCTGCATTATTGGCAAAAAATACCTGTAGATTTTTCACTCTGCGGAAATCAATATTTTGATCCGGCTCCTGGATATCGTAATCCGTTGGATGATTCTGAATGTCTTCGTTTACAAGCTGCATTAGATCATAACCGGCAGCCTTCATTGCGAATGCTACCACATCCGTACACACACCATAATTGTCATTCGGATAACCACTGTTATAATATTTACTTTTATACTTCGGTTGTGTGTTGATATAGTCCAAAGCCCCCTGAAGGATATCTGTCTGATCGTCAATGCCATCCTGGTCATAATCTACCAAACTATGCACTTGTTCATACTTCTTTTCAGATAAATCAGGTAATCTTTTCGGAGAAGTATGCTGATATCGAAAGAAAATGCCAGCAAGTATTACCGCAACTACCACCAGTATGATAAAAATAATATGACCACGTTTTTTCTTTTTCATGAAATCTTACCTTTCAAAACATTCAGAATAAAGTGTGCGAATTGGTTTGCTATAAAATGTACATATCCTCTCTGCAATTTAAAATTGCTCTCATCTGATATACTGTTCTGGTCTTCTAAGAGACAGATAATCCAGTTTTTTCCTCGCTTCTTTTACTTCCTGCAAATTAATTTCACAGGTCAGTAACTGCTCCGTATCATCCGTCTTTACAGTTACATTTCCGTTTGGAGCAATAACAAGAGATTCCCCGGCAAACTCCATCTCACCTTCTGTACCAACACGATTGCACATAGCAATAAACACCTGATTCTGCATGGCCTGCACACGCATTTCCCATTCGAACATTTCCATTGGTTCGGCTTTTGTATTTGCCGTAGGTACAATGATTAGATCAGCGCCTTTTATCGCACAAGTGCGAATACTTTCCGGCAAATGCCGGTCAAAACATATCACAATCCCCACATTTCCAAACGATGTGTGAAACACTTTAAATCCATCATCTGATGGGGTGTAATAATCCTGTTCGTAAAATTTTTCATTCTGAGCGATATGTACCATTTTCGCAATATCTGAAATTTCCCCGCTTGGTTCAATCCATAGAGACGCATCGTAACGGGCATTTCCAGATTGCAGATACACATTTGGAGATAAATAATAATTATGTGCTTTTGCTTTTTCTGCGAATTTTTGTATAGCAATATCATCTATATTTATGCAATAATCGTCGACACAACGCTTTTCATATTGTGGGAAAAACGGGGTCAGTTGTATTTCCGGGAAAAAGACCAGGTCACAATCTTTTGCCATATCGCAATACTTCAGGCTTTTGTCAAGATTTAGCGTTAGATCGTTTGTCATACTCATTTGTACAAGTCCAAGTTTCATGTGTTTTTCTCCATTCTTTGTATATGGCGGATTATTCTAATCTAGTTTTCTCTATCCGTTGTACTTACTCGCAGAATAACTCTCGCATATGTATTTTCAGAGTCTTCTGCAACTAAAATATCGCCACACTCAATATAGTATTGAATCCGTTTTGCATACCACCAGTCGCCCACTCCCAACATCGAAGCTCCAAGGATATCACCAATTACTCTTGCTTCTTTTCGTGGTCTATCTGCCAGATGCCTCCAGATCAGAAAATCGAAAAAATTATCTGGCACACTCATCAACTTTCCACTGATTACTGCACGTAACGGTGCATTTTCGCTCATTAAATCTACCCAATTTTGCGCATACATCCGAAGTTCATCCTCGGTCAATATTTTCTCATAAGATAAAAATCCGGCAAATTCCTCTGCTGCCACCTCGCCCCAGTTGGCATAACTTACAATACATTCTTCCTGCACAACATATTCCGGTAATTTCACCACATGCACTTCTGCATGATATTTTAATAATAACTGGCAAATTTGATAAAATCCACATCTGGAATACGGCGCATCGCTGTACCAGATACGAACTACTTCACCATCTTCCAGATATTCCTGCAAACGTAACAAATCCGATGTGTAATGTTCAAACATTTCCTGTAATTCTGATTCGTAATTGTCCTCATCATCCCACTGATTTTGATTGTAAAGGGACATTATTAAATTTTTTCGATAACTTCCAGTAATCTCTTTTTGAATATCTCCAATATCAAGTAAAAATCCAAGGCAGATCACTTCTGCTGAACTGCCTTCTATCCAACTATAGTCTTTTTTCTCCGGTGTTTTTCTTTTCCCTGCTCCAAAACATGCCGTAGGACCATCATTTGAACTAACATAGACTTGCTCACATTTTGCCGCTTTCATGGAAGCGGCTTCGCTTTCTCTAAATAAAATTTCTATCATATATTATGTCCTCTATACTGTATAAACTGTTTTGTCCGATAATATTTGTTAGATAATAAATATCCTTGAACAGATGCAACCATAATCTTTCACATTGAATCCAATGTTATATCACCATCATTTATTCAATACAAATATTCATCATATCTGATTAATAGTCCTTATTTCATATCAAGTAAAACACCGTACACTGTTTCATTTTCCTTAACTACAAAGGCCAGATTTTCTTTTGCCTGATTCAATAGATGAAATAATCTCCGTACCTCAGATTGCCCGTTTTTCATCGGATTCCTGGATCTGAGATACTGTTCATTGTCATAATAATAACGTTCATCTAACACCACAACCATTTTCTCAGTGTCCCGAACCGCTGTAATGCCAAGCTGTGCTTCTTCCATCCGTGGAAAATACTGATATCCATGCCGTATGTAATCTCGCACCAACATGTCTGTCTCTTTTGCATCATTTGCATACACCACAGACACATGTGGATACCGATTCTGATTTTTTCTTACAGGCAGATGCATCATATTTTGAATAAAAGAAGAAAGCTCCGCATTGGTGCGAATCCGATTTGTCAAGCGGAACGTCTGTAGATTCGGTAATTCTTCCATTCGCTTTATCGTACTCTGATCCATTTCCTTCGGTGAAATCATTTCTTCGGAATCACTGGAGAAAATGATCGGACAATTTTCACTCTTATTCAACAATATATGCAGTCGATCTAGCGAAAGCAGATGCGCCTCATCCACCAATATCGCATAATAATCATCCAACGAAATTTGTGTTTCCAATTGATTATCTGGCAAAAAATCAATCCGCTGCAAACGCTTATGTAAGATTTCCCATTTCTTTCCCGCTTCCCCACAATGAATGATGCAGACCTGCTGCCGGGTAGATAACTGCATGGCAATATCATAAAGCAATAAGGTTTTACCCGTGCCCGGCAGACCACTGAATGAAAAATATCCGGTCTGTTCCTCACGGATTTTCTTCAAAATCTGACGTTTGATATCCCGCTGTTGTGCGGTCAGAAAATATTCTTTGTTTAGGAATCGATTCGGTTCCGTTAATGGTGAAAACAGATACCATTCTGCACGGAACAGATTTTCAATCGGTCTGGATGCAGATTCAATGATCTGCTGATAACTTTTCTTTTTACACAACATTTCAAAGGTAGGTCCCAGTGGATCTCCATATTTTGCTTCTGTTGCAGCATAAATATACTCGCAAAATAATGGCGGTGCCGCAAGTTTGTACTGTCGTCCAAGTTCCCGCCGTGTCTGGTGCATGATCCGGGCAATTTCTTCTTCCGTTTTTCCTTCCGCACTCAATTTTTCCGGTAATGTGCATAATTCTGCTACTTTTTCTTCATACTCATGACGGAGT
>CAVAFS010000202.1:0-5660 GCA_963587975.1 Bulleidia sp.
CTCTTTGTATACACTGATCAGATCGTATTTTGTTTTGCGGTTCGGATTATCGGAACAGGTCAGTGCAACCTTTGCATCAGGAAAAAGCAGTTCTCCCATGCGGCCGGTATTTTTGACATGTACAGTTTCTAAGGAACCATTGATCATTACTTCTGCCACAAAACGATTGCGGCGGCGGACAAAGGTGCCCATTACAACATTTTCGTATCTCATTTTAAACATTAATCTCCATAGTGTTACAAATAAAAAATATTTTTTAGATTATATATTGGAATCTGTTTCGCTGTATATTCTTTTCAAAAATCAGCAATCCAAAGAATAACAGATGAATGATTTAGGAATCTTCTTCCTCTGTGTGAGCCTTAATCTTTTCTTCATCCATGCTGTCCAACTGAATATCCGGCAACAGTTCAAAATAAAAATCCTGATATTTTTCTGCCAGGGCAGCGATACATTTTGTCTGCAGGATCTGAAATTTTGACAGGGAGATAATGTCTTTGTCAAAGGTAATGTATATACTGATCCAGAGTTTTCGCCCGGTGCGGACAATATCATAATACAGATTTTTGTGCCCGTAACCGCCAATGATCGGTTCTACGGTCGCTTTGATATCGTCTACAGTCTCTGCTTCCGGCGGCCAGAGCATCAGATCACGAAGCCCCGTAATAACTGTTTTGATGGGTGTCGGCAGCATGAATCCAGACAATACGATGGTGATGATCTGATCCAGATACGGTGTCAGACGCTGGAACCATGCGAATGGAACGATGATCGGAAGTAAAAATGCGATTGCCATTCCAAGAGATACCACGCAGTCAATCTTCCAGGTCTGTAATTCAATGTTCACGATCGGTGAACTCATATGTTTGTTTTTAAAATAGAGACAGATGGCCATGGTCAGACTTAAGGCGCAGGCAAAAAGCTCAAAAGCCGAAATTGTGTTAAAAGATACTTTATGTCCACCGTGAAGCAGCAGATGGATATTGTTAAAAATCAACCCGAAGGTAACCGCTGCCATGATGGCCCCTTTCACCACTACAAATCCGGTTTCCACCTGAGTATATCCGAAGGGATGCTGTTCGCTGGCGGGACGGTAAAGCAGCGGAATCAGAAAAATAGATGGAAGCATCATAAAAAATTCCACGCTGTCGTAAACCGCATCCAGAAGAACTGCCTGAGAACCGGAGAAAACAGCCATGCCGATTTCCACGATGGCAAAGACGAGACTGCCGTACAGAGACAGTGTCATTGCTGATTTTTCTCTTTTCTGTGTTTTCTTTCCTACATGCATATTGTATAAAACCTCTTCCTATGTAAACAAGTTATAGTTCATGTACATTGTACGTAAGCAGGATTACTTTCTTGCATACATGTAATGCGTGAACTGTACAGATATGATACCATAATTTTTCCACACAGCAAGAAAAAATCTGTTACAATAAGGAAAAAGTACTTTTGTATGGCAAAATAAATTGCATTTGTATCAGAAAAACAGGACGACCAAAAGAGGGAAACTATATGTTTTCATATAAGATGCAAACAGTGCAGTAAAAATGGAAAGGCAGCAATTATGTATCGAATTTTTTGCGTGGAAGATGATGAAACCATCGGAAAAATGATAAAAAAACATTTGGAAAAATGGGACTTTGAAGTGCATGTGGCAGAAGACCTCAGCCAGATCATGGCGGAGTTTGCGGCATTTGATCCGCAGCTTGTACTGATGGACATCCGGCTTCCGTTTTACAACGGCTATTACTGGTGTACGGAGATCCGTAAAGTATCGAAAGTACCGGTGATCTTTCTGTCCTCCGTGGCAGACAATATGAACATTGTCATGGCGATGAATATGGGTGGGGATGATTTTATTCCAAAGCCCTTTGATCTGGAAGCGCTGACGGCGAAAATTCAGGCGTTGCTGCGCAGAAGCTATGACTTTGCAGGAAGCAGCAGTATGTTAGAACATAAGGGTGCAGTACTGAATCTGCTGGATGCGACTCTGACATGGAACGGTCAGCAGATCGAACTGACGAAAAATGAATTGAAGATTTTGCAGACGTTAATGGAACATAAGGAAAAAATCGTCAGCCGGGAAGAACTGATGGAAAAACTCTGGGAAAGCGATGCTTATGTAGATGAAAACACGCTGTCCGTAAACGTGAACCGTTTGCGGAAAAAGCTATCGTCTGTTGGATTGGATGACTATATTCTGACCAAGAAAGGAATCGGGTATCGAATCGGATGAAAACCGTAAAAAGTTTTATCAAACGAAATATAGAGTGGATAATTCTGGCAATCGTCATGCTTTGTATGCATGTGTTTTATCTGTTTCTGATCGGACGGCCTGAGGGGGATCTGATCTATGCGGGAATCCTGGATTTGTGTATTATCGCCTTTGCAGCATGTATTGCGTATATCCGCTATTATAGGAAAGTGCAGTATCTGAAAGAAATGCTGCAGCAGCCGTTTTCCGGAGAAATGAAACTGCCGGAGACGGAGGAGGTAACAGAAGAACTGTTGGGACAGCTTGCAGAAAATGCTAATATCGAGCGTCAGCTGACGTTAAATACTACAGCTAGACAGCAGTCCGAGATGAAGGATTATTATGCAAAATGGGTGCATCAGATCAAGACACCGATCGCTGGACTTCAGCTTTTACTTCAGATGGAGCGCAGTGAACTGGAGGTAGCAGAAGCACAGGAACATATTTCAGAAGAACTCTATGTAAAGCAGCTTCAGAATGTGACAGACATTGAGGAAGAATTATTTCGGATTGAAGAATACGTGGGAATGGCTTTGCAGTATCAGCGGCTCAACAGTACGTCAAATGATTACATCTTAAAACGGATATCTCTGGACACTGTAATCCGTGAAGTAATCCACAAATATGCGAAAATCATGATCCGACGGAAAATCCGGATGCACTATAAGAAAACAGATGCAGCCGTCATTTCTGACGAAAAGTGGCTTGCGTTTGTATTAGAGCAGTTATTGTCTAACGCTGTCAAATATACACCGGAGGGCGAGATTACTATTGACGTGCGGGAAGAACCACAGCAGATCTGGATGGAAATCCGGGACACAGGAATTGGTATTCACAGCGAAGATATTCCAAGGGTGTTTGAGAAAGGGTATACCGGGTTTAACGGACATGAAGACAAACGCTCCACAGGAATCGGACTGTATCTGTGCCGGGAAGTATTACAAAAATTAGGGCATACCATTCAGATACAGTCTGAAGTAGGAGATGGAACGAACGTAAGAGTTGGTTTTGCAAAAGATGCGATTGATTTCAGGGATTAGTAATATTACGAGGACAGTCAGATAGTTCCGAAAGACAATCATGGAGGAAAATAAATTATGACACTGCAGCAGTTAAAATATGTGATTACCGTGGCGGAGACAGGAACCATCACGGAAGCAGCGAAAAAACTTTATATTTCACAGCCAAGCCTGACCAATGCCATCCATGATCTGGAAAAAGAGATGAATGTGGAGATTTTTCACCGAACAAATAAGGGCATTGACATTTCTACGGAGGGAGAAGATTTCCTTGGTTATGCCAGACAGGTGCTGGAGCAGGCGGCGATTTTGGAAGACAAGTACAAAAATGGAACCGGTGGGAAAAAACAGTTTTGCGTGTCCACTCAGCATTACTCCTTTGCGGTTAACGCATTTGTAGATCTGATCCAGCAGTACGGCCAGGAAGAGTATGATTTCAGTTTACGTGAAACGCAGACTTACGAAATCATTGAAGATGTGGTAAAAATGAAAAGCGAGATCGGCATTCTGTTTTTGAATGAGTTTAATGAAAAAGTGATCCGCAAACTGATGAAAGCCAATGATCTGGAGTTTCATCCACTGTTTACCGCAAGACCGCATGTGTTTATCAGCAGGAGACATCCGCTGGCGGATCATACGATTATTACAAATGAAGAACTGGAAGCGTATCCGTATCTTTCCTTTGAACAGGGAGAACACAATTCTTTCTATTTTTCAGAGGAAATTTTTTCGGCGACCGAGCGAAAGAAAAACATTCGTGTCCGTGACCGAGCGACGCTTTTTAACCTTCTGATTGGGTTGAACGGATATACCGTCTGCAGTGGCGTGATTGATCAGGACCTGAACGGAGAAGATATTATTGCGGTTCCGCTACAAGATGAAAGTGAGATGCAGATTGGATATCTGACTCATCGAAGGGGAATGCGCAGCAGATTGGGAGAGACGTATTTGGAAGTTTTGAAAAAATACTTGAGAGAAGTTTCTGTTGAGTAAATGCAATTCGGATATAATTTTGAATTATGTATTGAATATACAAACAGATTTAATAAGGAATTGGTAAATGCAGATTTGATATAACTTAAAACTATGACAAACCTGCATTTTCATGTATTATACAAAACTGATCTCCGAACTTATAATAAAGACCATCAAGTGCAACGAAAATAAAAATGATAAGTTTGGAGGAAAGAACGATGAGCAATTTACAGACACCGTTTCGATATGATTGCGTGGGAAGTTTTCTGCGTCCGGAAAAATTAAAACAGGCAAGAAGACAGTTTGACGAAGGAAAAATCCCGTATGCAGAACTGAAAGTAGTAGAAGATGAAGCCATCACAGAACTGATCGAAAAAATAAAGGAGCTTGGTTATCATGTGATCACAGACGGAGAGTTTCGCCGTGCTACCTGGCATCTGGATTTCATGTGGGGATTTGATGGAATCGGACATGTACCAACCAAAACAGGTCTGCCATTCCACGGAGAGCCGGCGATGATCGACGATACCTACCTCACCGGAAAAGTTGGTTTATCCGGTGAGCACCCATTTGTAGATCATTTCCGTTTTGTAAAACAGTTTGAGGATGAGCAGACAGTCGCAAAACAGACCATTCCATCACCGGCACAGTTTTTAGCACAGTTTACGATGCCGTTTAACCGTGAAGAGACAGAGAAATATTATGACTCCGACGAAGAACTGGTAAAAGATATCATCGCAGGTTATGGCAAAGTAATCGATGATCTCTACGCAGCTGGCTGCCGCAATGTACAGCTGGATGACTGTACCTGGGGAATGTTTGCAGACAAAAATGGTCATTTAATGTACGAGACAACACAGGAAGGATTAAAAGAAATCCAGAAAGTGTACAAAGACATCAATAACCGTGTCATTGCAAACGCACCGAAGGATCTGGTGATCAATACTCACGTATGCCGTGGCAATTTCCATTCTACCTATGCAAGCAGCGGTGCTTACGATCCGGTGGCAGAGATTTTGTTTGGCGAGGAAAATGCAAATGCATATTATCTGGAGTTCGATGATGAGCGTTCCGGCGGTTTTGCACCGTTAGCAAAAGTATCCGGTGTGAAAAAAGTCGTGCTCGGACTGGTTACAACCAAATCTCCGAAGCTGGAGTGCAAAGAAGAAGTCATTGACCGAATCCATGAGGCTGCAAAGTATATCCCGCTTGAGAGACTGTATTTAAGCCCACAGTGCGGATTTGCTTCCTGCGAGATCGGTAATAAACTGACAGAAGAAGAACAGTGGGAAAAACTGAAACTGGTAAAAGAAATTGCAGAAGAAGTCTGGGGGTAAGAAGAAAGTAAAAAGTGATTTGAAGTAATAAATGGAAAGGCTGTCTATCCATAACTCACAGTTATGGAT
>CAVAFS010000203.1:0-4243 GCA_963587975.1 Bulleidia sp.
CCTTCATGCGATATCCTTTGTTCCGCACTGCTTCGATCACATATCCTTCCGCTTCCAGCTGCCGGATTGCCTTCCAGACAGCCGTGCGGGATACACCAAACCGTTCACTGATTTCCTGCCCCGAAATAAAATTTGGGGCGTTCTGCAAAAGTTCCAGAATTTTCTTTTTCACAGTTTTCTCCATTTACCGTTACAGAAGATATGTCCCATTTTCTGTAACCTTTTTTACATATATCAGATGTACAAATTTACTACTCACATCTGATGTATCATGCATTCATTTTTGTTTTTGAAATGGCTTCAAATTTATTTATCATCCCCGCCAAGGGTTGCATACATAACTGCTTTGATGGTATGCATACGGTTCTCAGCCTCATCAAATACGATAGACTGCGGACTCTCGAATACTTCGTCTGTCACTTCCATTGCGTCCAGACCGAATTTGTCATGGATCTCTTTTCCGATCTTTGTATTCAAATCATGGAATGCCGGCAGACAATGCATAAATTTCACCTGCGGGCCTGCATTTTCCATTAATTTTGCATTTACCTGATATGGTGTCAGCTCCTCGATACGGCTTGCCCATACGTCATCCGGCTCACCCATGGATACCCATACGTCTGTATAAATAACGTCTGCTCCCTTGGTTCCTGCCATTGCATCCTCTGTCAGAGTGATGGTTGCACCGGTCTCCTCTGCGATGGCACGGCACTGCGCAACCAGTTCCTCATTCGGGAAATATTTTTTATTTGTGCATGCAGTGAAGTGCATACCAAGTTTTGCGCAGACAACCATCAGAGAATTTCCCATATTATAACGGGCATCTCCCATATATGCAAGTTTAATTCCTTTCAGATGTCCGAAATGCTCCTTGATGGTCAGCATATCTGCGATCATCTGTGTCGGATGGAACTCATTTGTCAGACCATTCCATACCGGGACACCTGCGTATTTTGCCAGATCCTCAACGATGGTCTGCTCGAATCCACGATACTCGATACCATCATACATACGTCCAAGTACACGGGCGGTATCTGCGATGCTTTCTTTTTTGCCGATCTGGGATGCAGACGGATCAAGGAAGGTTGCATGCATACCAAGGTCGTAAGCTGCCACTTCAAAAGAGCAACGGGTACGTGTACTGTTTTTTTCAAAAATAAGAGCAATATTTTTACCTGTTAATACATCATGACGAATACCTTTTTTCTTTTTCTCTTTCAATTCTGCGGACAGATCGATCAGATATGTAATCTCCTCTGGTGTAAAATCTAACAGTTTCAGAAAATTTCTTCCTTTTAAGTTCATCTTTTTTACCTCTCAATCATTCTATCTTTTAACATCCTTCTTCGGATATTTGTGTCTGTATCATGAGATATCCTGCATCAATTTATTTTTTTAGAATATCCTGCAACAAACAGGGCTGCCCCAAACAGGCAGCCCATGTTACATTTTCTACTTTTCTTTTACATCTGCTGCTACTTCAACCAGAGATTTGGCAAGTCCTGCCATCCCCTGAATCTCTGACGGAATAATGATCTTGGTTGCTTTGCCATCTGCTGCTTTTGCAAATGCCTCGAGACTCTTGATCTGAAGTACTGCCGCATCCGGTGAAGCCTCTTTCAGGAAACGAAGACCATCTGCGTTTGCCTGCTGAATCTTCAGAATCGCTTCTGCCTGACCTTCTGCTTCTTTGACAGTTGCTTCACGTTTTGCTTCTGCACGAAGGATTGCTGCCTGTTTCTCAGCCTCCGCATCCAGAATTGCAGATTCTTTCTTACCTTCTGCTACCAGAATAGTGGATTTTTTCTCACCTTCTGCACGAAGAATTGCCTCACGACGTTCACGTTCAGCCTTCATCTGTTTCTCCATCGCATCCTGAATAGCCTGCGGTGGAATGATATTTTTCAACTCCACACGGTTTACTTTAATGCCCCATGGATCTGTCGCAATATCAAGTGATGCGCGCATCTTTGTATTGATGGTCTCTCTGGATGTCAGTGTCTCATCCAGTTCCAGATCACCGATGATATTTCTCAGTGTTGTCGCTGTCAGATTCTCAATGGCCATGATGGGATTCTCCACACCATAGGAAAACAGCTTTGGATCTGTAATCTGGAAAAATACAACGGTATCAATTCTCATGGTAACATTATCTTTTGTGATAACCGGCTGCGGTGCAAAATCAACAACCTGCTCTTTTAACAGCACACGTTTTGCCACGCGGTCGATAATCGGCATTTTAAAATGAATACCAACTTCCCAGGTTCCCTGATATGCTCCCAGACGCTCTACTACGTATGCGTTTGCCTGCGGAACAATCTTGATGCAGGAAGCCAGAATCAGAATAACTACTACGATCAGAATAATAATTGCAATCAATGTATTGCCCTCCTTTTACTGTTCTTCCGGACGTCTCACCATCAGTTTCACGCCACTGATCGACATGACCTGAACGACATCGTCCTTTCCGAACTTCTCCTTGTCATCCACACTTCTCGCGGACCATTCCTGTCCACGGATCATAACTCGCCCTTTCGACTGAAGATTGTCAATCGGTTCAAGCACCACCGCTTCCTCACCGATCAGTGTCTGGGCATTTGTGCGGATATGACCGGAATTAAATTTTTTCTGAGCCAGCGGTCGGATAAGCAGTACCAATGCTAACGACACGATCAAAAATACAATGACCTGCACAGCCGCTCCCAGCTGAGACAGACTGACGAAAAACGCAGCCAGTGCACCACCGGCAAACCAGATTGTCAGAAGCCCTACCGTCGCAATCTCGACTAGGATAAAAATGACCAGTAAAATCAGCCATATCATAGGCGCCGATAATGAAAACATGTCGTTCCCCCTTTTCCTTGCTTTTCACCAATATACTATATTTTACCCTGTTTTACAATAATAAAAACAAAAATGGAACCACAGCCGGTATCCGGTTTTTCTCCGAATTCATACTGTGATCCCATTCTTTTTATATAGTCTTCATTTGTCTATTAACGTTCTTCCATGCAATTTTTTTCTTAGTAGAAAATCTGTGAACCAATCACTGTACCTGAACCGCTTGTTCCTGCATGGAAATATTTTGCTCCGCCTGTATTATCTACACCTGCAAGTGCCTCAGCAGCTGCCTGATAACAGCTGGAAGAGATTTTTCCGCTACTTAATACACGGGCAAGTTTACCGCTGGATGCCGGAGTGAACTGACCACTCTGGTAAACAACACCAGAAATGCTGTTCGGGAAAGATCCGCTCTTTACACGGTTCATAACAACTGCACCAACTGCAAGCTGACCTGCATACGGTTCTCCGCCTGCCTCACACTGAATGATTGCAGCCAGAAGCTGTGTATCACTGGTGGACGCGCTGACTGCTGCAGAAGTTGTGACCGAAGCGCTGCTTCCCTGCGCACTCTGTGCTGCAGTTGCTGCTTCCTGCTGTGCTTTTGCAGCTTCTCTTGCTCTGATCTCATCCATGCTTACTGCGTCTTCTACGTTCAGCTCTACATCTACATAATCTGCCGCAACATATGCTGCTGTACCGTTGTAATCTACAGAAACCCATCCATCTACTGTTTCTGCATCTGTATTTACCTTTAAGGACTGACCTGCATCGATCACATCCAGAATTTTTGCATCTGTACTGGATGCCTCGCGAACACGGATGCCATCCGCATTTGCTGTAGCCTCTGTATCGCAATTTTCTTCTGCATATACACGTGCGTCATTTCCAAACACACAATATGCATTATTTACATAACCTTCTACATCGCCGGATTTTACTTTTGTCCATTCATCACCGACTTCAAGAACTTCCGCTCCGCTTCCGTGATAGAACTTACCAACTACTTCCGCATCTGTAGATGCCTCTTTTCGTATATTCAATGAACTGTCTTCGTCTACTGTTACCAGCATTTTGTTGGCCCACTCTGCAGCTAATGCCGCTGCCTGTGCATTCTGATGTGTAATCTGGATTGACTGAACTCCTGTGCTTGCTGTCTGGCTTGCACGATTTACCACTGTCTCCAGTGTTCCGTTGTTTGTCTCTACCTCAGCAGCACTTGCAGAAACGGCTGTTGTGACGGATGTAATAGCCAAAGCTGCTGTGATGATTCCGCTTTCAATAACCTTTCTAAATTTCATATGACCTCCTGATTCATGTTCTCACTCAAATGCTCTTGAGAACCTGTTTTGATTTTATAATTTTTGTTTAGTATTACGATTCTGTTTATTTTTATTCATTT
>CAVAFS010000204.1:0-3053 GCA_963587975.1 Bulleidia sp.
ATTCTTACCTTCCTGCATCAATACGATAACTGTCATGATAATACTTAATATAATAAATACGATCTGTACGATTGTTCTTGCGATTTCCACGATATCCACCTCCTGCGGTATAAATTCAATGGTCATAACACACCTATAACCATAACTAAAAAATATGATACCATGTATCATTAGAAAAATCAATGTTTTTTTATTTACAGCTTCAATCCCCGGAACCATTTATTTGGAATCACAAAGACACACACGATTCCAAGCACAATTGCTGCCACCGCCTTAAACGTCTCCAGACCGCTTGCCATAGCTGCCGTGGCATCTCCGATCATAATGTCATAAATCGTATTGTAAATGCCGATTCCCGGTACGATTGGGAAAATACCGGAAATCATAAATACATTCGAAGGCACCTTTCTCCATACCGCAAATAGCCGCGCACAGAACACGATAACCACCGTTGCCGCAAAGCAGGCAAGGGTATTGGAAAATTTAAGTTTCACCAACAAATATACCAGCCAGCCAAGTGTTCCCGTAATTCCACAGACAATGTACTGCTTTTTCGGTACATGAAACAGCACGGAAAAGGCGACAGTTGCCAAAAATGCAGCTGCAAGCTGCCCGATTGCATTGATCAACATATGTTTTCCCCTCCCCGCTACAGTTTTAAGCCCAGTCCCACGCCAATGGCAATGGAACAGAACACCAGAATCGCATCCAAAAGCCGGACACAGCCCGACAGATAATCACCATCCACAATATCACGGATTCCGTTGGTAAACGCCACTCCCGGAATCATCGGAATGATCGCCCCTGCAATTGCCAGATCCAGATGATCCGACACACCAATCCGATGTAAGATCACACAGATGATCGTGACAGTCAATCCGCCAATAATATCCAGCAATACCTTGGAAATATTTACGTGCTTCGCTTCCAAAAAAGAGAAGAACATCTGCAAGATCACACCGCACACAAAAGCTGCCAGACAATCCCACAAACTTCCACCAAACAGAAAACCAAAAGCTGCCGCGCCAACACCGGAAGAAAGTACCAGTTCCCACACCGGCTCATTTTTTGCTGCCCGAATCTGTTCCAACGTCCTTAATGCCGTATCCACTGATAAATTTTCCTGTTCAATCCTGCGGGAAAGTTCATTGATATCGCACAGTTTTCTCATATTTACAGAAATCGACGGCACATATTTCAATCTGGTAGAAGTATGTTCTTCCTGCTGATGTACATTGATAAACAAACCATTTGTAATGACATACATTTCCACTTCTTCCACCTGAAAGTGATCCGCCACACGCTGAATGGTCTCCTCGACTCTGGAAATCTCCGCGCCATAACAGAGCAACGCTTCTCCCATGCCAATGATCAGTTTTTGCACTTTTCTCAGCTGCTGCATGTTTTCCCCAGTTCTGATTGCTTCCATACTCTATAAAAACCTTTCCCGCTTCATTTCATGAAATTCGTATTTCTGATTTTTTCAATATGCAACAATACCCCAAAGTATCACCTTTACGGGAACCGCATACCATTCCCGCTACATATTTCAAATAATTTTATCTTTCCCGATACTTATGCATTTCCTATAGGGAAAAATCAAATTCATCCGTGCCAAGATGCTCGCTCTGATACTCCATCAGATAGCCCGTCAGTTTTCCACGATGACAATCCGTCGTCCAGCTGATCATATCCTCGATATTCTCTGCGGTGATCATCCCCGCTCTTCCAAGGGCTTCCAGATCTTTTAAGCTTTCCCGCTTACAAATATCATAAACCAGATCTTTCAGATGTTCTGAGATAAGCGCCTGATACGCCTCTTTTTGTGCAGATTTAAGCTGCATCGGATATTCCAGACGGAACGCTGCCATCCGACACCGGATCAGAATCTGAGACCAGTCCTGTAAAAGCGCATCATATGCCGCATAATCATATGTTAAATTTCCATCTTCGTCCTGACAAAACAGACCACTGATCTCCACCTTGCGGTATACCGGATTTTCCGGAACATACAGCTTCACCTGATCTGTCTCAATCTCCATGCACTCCAGACGGCCACATTCCTGAAACGCATCCTTCGGTATTTTTTTCACCGTTTCTGGAATCGTCACTTCCCGCAGATTCGCACGGCGCAGCGCCATCGGACCAACTTCTGTCACCTCTTTTGGAATCTTCCATGCCTCATTTTTTCCAAAATATTTGATCAGCGTATCGCCATGTTCTCCACGGCGATAAAAGGCATGCGCATCATTGTAAAAATACGGATTCTCCGGTTTTACGGTAATGTACTGAATTCCGTTCATACTCGGACTCCAACCGTAAGTATCTGTCAGTGCATGTTCACCAAGCATTTGCAGAGATGCAGGTAAATCCATTCCTTCCAGATTGATACAGCAGCGAAACGCATCGGCTCCGATCTGCTGTAAACCTTCCGGCAGGGAAATCTGACGTAATGCCTGACAGCTCTCAAAAGCTTCTTCTTCGATCCGAATCACGCCTTCCGGAAGTACTACCTTCTGAATATACATCTGCCCCTCAAAGGCATGCCGCTCAATACGAACTGTACCGGCAGCCACTTCATAAGTCTCCCGTTCATCTTCCGCCCGCACAGCCACAAGCGCATACCCTTCCGGATGTTTTTCATACAAACCGTATCCATCCGAAAAATAATTTGGATTATCCGCCGACACTTCCAGCGCGATTTTTCCCCATTCCCATGGGCGCACCAGCTCTGACACGGACGCTGGCAGGTACATTTCTGTCACAGCTGTGACAAGCAGCACGTTTTCACCGATTTTTTTTACACCTTCCTGCAGCATCAGTTTTTCCAGGCTCATGCACATTTTAAAGGCGCCATCCCCGATCTCTGTCACCGTTCCCGGCACTTCAATGGTCTCTATCAGCGCTCCATGCGAACTGAATGCCTCCGGCGCGATTTTTTTCACTGGAAGCCCTTCGATTTCAGATGGAATCACAACATGAAGTTCTTCTCCTTCATACTCCTCGATAACGATCTCATCTGCTTCTTTTCTATATCTGTAATTGTTCCAATG
>CAVAFS010000205.1:0-8911 GCA_963587975.1 Bulleidia sp.
ACTTCTTTCAGATTTTTGCATACTGCTGCCATACACATATCCAGAAAATCTTCTGCTTCTTCCGGTGTTTCTGCTACTTTCTCCGGAAATAGTTTTAACTGATCTTTTAAAAATGTCTCAATACATACTTTATCGTATTCACCCATGGTACTGTTCTCCATTTCAATTTTTTTCATATCAAACGGCCATTTTGCCGTTGTCAAGGCCAAACGCCGTTGCATTTAATATACCATTGTTGCAGCTTTCCCGCAACCAAAAACAGGTGTTCACTGATTCTGTTGAATTTTTACTCTTTCAGTTCATGATATAACCGTGCAATCGGTAACCCAACCACATTGTTATAATCACCATGAATTTCACGGACATAGAGACCTCCCATGCCCTGTATTCCATAAGAACCGGCCTTGTCCATCGGCTCTCCTGTGGCCACATACTGCTCGATTTCTGCTTCCGTCATCGGATAAAAAACAACGTCTGTTTTTTCAAAAAAGCAGTGTACATCCTCTTCTCCGTTTTCTTTTTTCCAGATGCAGACTCCTGTGTACACCTGATGTTTGTTATCCTGTAGCATACGAAGCATCCGTTTTGCGTCTTCCTCATCCTTTGGTTTTCCAAGAATTTTCTGGTCATAGACTACGACTGTGTCCGCCCCCAGAATACACGCATCCCCTTCGGCTTTTCCTGCAATCTCCGCTGCTTTCTGCTGTGCCAGTTCCATTACGGCACGCTCCGGCAACACTTCTGTAATTTTTTCTTCTCCCTGTGACGGGCATATTTCAAATTCCAGTCCCATCTGAGACAACAGTTCCCGCCGTCTCGGAGAGGCTGATGCTAAAATGATTTTCATATACAAGTTCTCCAATTCGCTATTCTATTGCTTCTTTTATCTCTGTTTCTTCTTTAATTTCCTTCAAAAACAGTTGATTTTCCAACTTTTTTCAAAGCTGGATCGTCTCTGCCAGCGCAAAGGAATAGATCAAAATCTCTTTCACCGGCTTTCCATCTCCAAATCTGCTCAACGCATCCGCATAAAGCTCCAGCTGTTTTTTATATCGGCGCACCAGTTCCTGAGCTTCATCCACCCGGTCTGTCTTGTAATCCAGCAGAACAATACCATCCGCTTCTTCCCAGAACACATCGATGATACCCTGAATCAGCACTTCTTCCTCCGGGCGGCTCTCCTCCCAGACCAGATTTGCCGGAACAGACATTACAAATGGTTTTTCCCTCTCTAATGTGCCCTGCTCTGCTGCATCTCGCATCCGTTTTGCAGTATCACTCTGTAAAAATCCAAGCAGCTGTTTCCAGTTCAGACGCTTTGCATCGCCTTCCTGCATACGTCCTAAAGCACACAGCGCATCAATCTGCTGTTTTACAAAATATAGTCCCTGCTTTTCTCCCTCAAAATCCGGTAATTTTGCAAAATCCAGACATTCCAGAAAACGGTGTACCATGGTTCCATACAACGCACCCGCATTTTCCTTGGTCTCCTGTATAAACCGCGGCAGATATGGTGTGACAATCTCGTTTGGGAACAGATGTTCCGCCGTGTTCAGTGTCTGCTCCGCTGTTTCACTACTTTCTTCCATCGCCCGGTGCTTGAGTTCAGACACCGACACTTTCTGTTTGTGCTTTCCTTCCTCCATCCAGGCATATTCCCAGTCGAAGTTCTCTGCCAGCTTCTGCATCTCTTCTTTTGACACATCCTGTAACGCTTCCAGCAAATTTCTATGTTGCGCCGCCACATCATGCAACTGCCGCTGCTGCTCGGAAAGCATCTGTTCCTCGTCCCAGATGGTATAATCATAGGCCTCATTTTCCATGCCAAGCACCGGAAGTACCCAGTCCCAGTAACATCCCGCATCATAACGGGTGGAGAATGGAACGGTCTCGTCTCTGTCGTACCCGTGAAACTGCCCTTCTTCCGGAAGTTTGCAGCTTCCCGCAAGGATCAGTTTTTCCTTTGCACGGGTCAGTGCCACATAAAGCACACGCAGTTCTTCCCCCAGATTTTCCCTTTTTGCTTCCATTGCAAAAATCTGATGAATTAATGTATTCGCCTTGGTACGCTTCCCACAGTCATACCACTTCAGGCCAATACCAAATTCCGGATGAAAGATCATATTACTGTTCAGATCCTGCTCGTTGAATTTTTTTCCCATTCCGCAGACAAATACCACCGGGAACTCCAGACCTTTGCTCTTGTGAATACTCATCAACCGAACCGCATTCTCCTGTTCGCTGATAATTTCCGCCTCACCGTAATCAATATCATATTTCATCAGACGGTCAATGTAGCGGATAAAATGAAACAGACCATGATAACTTGTCTGCTCATAGGCCACCGCTTTTTCCATCAGCATGTCAAGGTTTGCCCGGCGCTGCTCTCCGGCCGGAAGCGCCGTCACATAGTTACGATATCCGGTTTCATCCAGAATTTCCTGCAGCAGTCTGTGAATTGGCGTATAGGAAATACGCTGACGGAACTTCTGCAGCAATTCCTGAAAAGCACAAATTTTTTCTTTCAGATGCTGCGCCTGCTCTAATGTTGCAAACTGCTCCACGCACTGATAAAATGGCATGTTCGGATATTCTACCCGGATCTGCGCCAATTCATCGGAAGTAAATTTACCAAAATAGGACTTCATCACTGCTGCCAGTGGAATATCCTGATACGGGTTATCCAATACCCGAAGCAATGATAATACCGTCTGAACTTCTGTTGCTGAAAAATATCCCGTTTTGGAGGATACGATCAGTGGAATCCCTTCCTGTTCAAATACTTTCTGATAGGTCTCCGCCCAACCAGACATGGAACGCAGCAAAATAACAATATCCTTATAAGTAAGTCCTGGTATTTTCTGCTGGTCAACCATTTGTCGTATCCGCCCTGCCACCGCAAAAGCTTCCTGTTCTCTTCGATCTGTACTGCCGCCTTCTGCCGGAACCAGAAGAAGTTCCGGCTTGCAGCAAGCCGCATCTTCATAGTCGGGATATTCTGCACCGGCGTACAAAGCCGCCTCCGCATCATAACCAACGTTTCCAAGATCCGCCGCCATCAACGGATAGAAAATATCATTGACCGCATCCACGACTTCCCTGCGGCTTCGAAAATTCCGATGCAGGTCAATGCGCTGCTGACTGCTCTCCTCCGTGGAAAAACGCTCATATTTTTCCATGAAAAGCTCTGGTCTGGCCAGTCGGAAACGGTAAATACTCTGTTTCACATCACCAACCATAAACAGATTTTCATTTCCACATTTCACGCCGGAAACAGCCGTCAGAAGCGTTTCCTGCACATAGTTGCTGTCCTGATACTCATCAATCATGACTTCCCGAAACTGCTGCTGATATTCCAGCGCCGTCTCCGTCAGTTCTTTCGTTTCAGGATCCACCAGCACCCGCAGGGCATTGTGCTCCACGTCGGAAAAATCCATCATATTTTTCAACTGTTTTTCCTGATAAAAACGTTTCGCAAAAGCCTGAGTCACAGTTACCAGCATCTGCACCATTTCAGACGTCTGATTCAAACGCTCCAACTGCGTCTCCAAAGGTGTGGCAAATATTGTTTTCTTCCACTTGTCCACCTGCTTTTTCATCCGGTCACGCCCGGACATGACAGCCTCTTTTTTTTGCTCACTGCCCTCATATTTTCTGGCACTTCCAATATTTTTAAATTTAATCCCGGACAACGCTTCCTGCCACTGGGGAAAATGCTCACACTCTGCCAGCGCAGATAACTGGCGCAGATCATCCTGAAGTGATGCTTCATACATATACGGCCCATCCACATCCTGCGTCAGTTCTAACAGATGCTCATGGGCGTGGAGCAGATCTCCTACCCGCACCTTCATATAAGAAAGGAAATCCTGCACCCATGGTTTTTCTTCCAGTTCGGCCTCGTCCGTCGCCTCATACTGCTGCACACAGGAAGCAAGCCATTCCTCCGGCCAGGGATAACTCTCGGAATAATCATATAATTTCAGCACCATTTCCTTAATCTGCAGATCATCTTTCGCCCTGGAATAACTGTCTGCAAACCGCAGAAATTCCGGATCTGCCTTTTCATAAAACTCCTCCAGAACCGCCTCGCAGACATCTTCCCGTAAGAGTTTTAATTCACCTTCATCCGCGATACGAAATCCCGGTTCCAGATCGATTTTATGAAAATGATCCCGCAAAATCCGGATACAGAAACTGTCAATGGTAGTGATCTGTGCGTTATGCACCAATGTCAGCTGCCGCTGCAAATGCTGATTATAAGGATCCTGCTCCAGCGCTGCCTCAATGGCTGCGCCCACACGCTCCCGCATTTCCGCCGCTGCCGCATTCGTAAACGTCACAACCAGCAGCCGGTCAATATCCATCGGATCTGTCTCATCTGTCACCATGGAAATGATACGCTGCACCAGCACCGCCGTTTTTCCGGAACCGGCAGCCGCAGAGACAAGCAGGCTTCGATTTTTCAGATTTATGACGTTTTCCTGCTCTTTTGTCCACTTAACGCTCATCCGACTGTCCTCCTTCCCGGTAAATACTGCTCCAGATTTCCTCTTCCTGCAGCTTTTTATTTTTCTCATAACGATAGCCTTCGATTTTTGGATCAAAGCCACACACACTGTGGTATGGACAATAATCGCATCCAGTTCTCGTCTCCATCTGATACGGGCGGATATTGATATCTCCCTCCAGAATCTGCTCCGCCGCCGCACAGATTTTCCGGTTCAAGAAGGACGTCAACGCATGGAAATCAATTCTGGTGGCTCCCGAAGTCCCCCGCTTGCTGACGGTTCCATCTTTTTTCAACGTCAACGGAATCACTTCTGATTTTCCCTGTAAGCCCACGTCCATCTGCTCATAAGCTTCCTGTTCCAGACTGACAAGCCCATTCAACCGCAGCTCATTTAAGATATTTTCCATAATTTTTTCTTCCGTTTCACCGTCAGCTTCCACCATCGGGTCATCCATCCGATAGTAAAAAATACCCGCCGGAACGATTTCTTTTCCCGGATGTGTCTTCTTCAGCTGCTCCATGGCCGCATTCAGATACACCACAAGCTGCAGCTGCTGGCCATAATACAGATTCAGCAGCTGAAACGTTGTCTTTCCGGATTTATAGTCAATGATACGGACGTAAACAGCATCCTCCGTCTCCCGGGTGTCCATACGGTCAATTTTTCCCACCAGACGCATCTTATGCTCCTCATCCAGCATCATATTTTCCACATTTAACTCATTTACCTGCACAAAATCCACTTCGTACCCCGCCGGTTTGAAAGTTCCGTGCCGAATCTGTTCGGTCAGTGCCCAGATGCTGCGCTTCATGATGCGGTAGATCCGCTCCAACACATAAGCACTTCTGGCAGACTCCAATAGCGACTCATTCGGCATGGAAAGTACCGCATCCTGCATGGCGGCCTTCAGCAGATCCTCCTGCTGTGGTTCCGTGATGGAATACCAGTCATAGGATTTTTCCAGATTTTCACAATATCGCTGCAAAATCTCATGAAACATACTTCCCATATCCAGCGCCGCAAAACTGTACGTTTCACGTTCCGATAATTTCAGACCATACTCCAGGAAATGTGCATAAGCACATCGTGCAAATAATTCCAGGCGGGTAACAGAATTCGTCAATACCGTTCCATACAACTGCCGTGCAGTCTCCACTGCCAGCTGTTCCCCGGTAAACTGGGAAAATGCCGCATCAAATAATTCCTTTACAACGGATCCCCAGATCATGGAACCGCCCAGATACCGGTGTAATGCTTTCCAGTCCTCTGTTATTTCACCTTCCCTTGCCGCTGCCAGTCCGGTCAGATACGCATCCAGACTACTCTTTGGTGTCAACGGTGCAAAAGCCTCCCCCGCTTCGATTTCATGCACAGAAAGTTCTGAGAACAACTTCTGTAACGTTCCGATCAGATAAGACGGTCGGGATGCTTTCTGCTGCGTATCCATCCGCGCATAGGTCAGATACAGCGCCTCCGACGGCTTCGTCATGTTCAGATACAGATAGAACCGCTGCATAAAAGACTGTTCCCGGGCTGTCGGTGACAGCTGCAGCTTCTGTTCCTCAATCAGTTCCCGATCATACTGGGACAAAATACCGCCGTTTGCCGTACTTTTTGGAATCATACCGTCATTTACCCCAAGGAAAAACAGCACTTTGATGCCTTCCAGACGGGTTCGCTCAATGTCACCAAGAATCACACAGTCCACCCCTGGCGGAATCGCACCTACTTTCGCTGACGCAAATCCTTCCTCCAGCACATCTGCATAATCCCGGATAGACAGTTTTTCCTCGCCCAGCAGATCCACCAGTTTGTCCAGCAGATCAATGACGATCTTATAAATCTGACGATACTGGGAAGCCAGAAGTTCCTCCCCGGTTTCCTCAAAGGCTTCCTGCTGCTCTCGCATCTGTTCTTCCAGATGTAACGCGCAGAGCAGTTCGTACAGAGCCTTTGTCATCTCTGATACCGTAATATCTTTTTCGGATGCCACCTGATAAAATGGCTCCATCATTTTCCAAAATTGCTCCCGCAGCTGATTGGCCCGGGACAGTTCTTCCTGCAAAACCGCTTCTTCCATCCGGATTCGTCCCATATGGCGCATTGGTTTCAGGAACTTATTCTTCCATTTGGACGCACCACGGATTCCTCGGGCCAGCACGTAGTTTTCCAGGAAATCAATATCTGCCTCCGCAAATTCGGACAGACCGGTCCTGAAGAAACGAAATACACTTTCATAAGAAAAATCTTTTTCCACAATCTCCAGTATCGCGCGGATCAGTTCAATGCATGGATGATACAGAATCGAGGTCTTCATATCCACAAAATACGGCATGTCATACCGTGAAAACACAGACTGCGCATATTTCTCATAGCACTCCACATCACCACACACAATGGCACATTCACTGTAACGATACCCACATTTTCGCATCAACTCTGAAATCTTCCATGCCGCAAATTCCAGTTCCTCCCGAGGTGCTGCCAGCGAATACACCTGCAGTTCTTCCTTGCATTCTCCCTGATACTGCTGCGTTCTCACCCGAAACAGATTCTGCTCCAGATGCTGCAAAACAGGTGCATTTGCTAATCGGCTCTGCTCTCCCGGCGCCAGAAAGACAGCTTCCTCCACAGGAAAATGCTCTTCCTGTGCCGCCCGCAACAATGCTGCTGTCATTTTACGGCTCATGTAAAACAAATCCTGAATACCCCGATCCGCCAGCGGATCTTCCCGCACATCCATCGTCACCGTCACATACATATCCTCCACCACATGCATGCAGCGATGCAGTAACTTCATCTGTACCGGTGTAAATCCGGTAAACTCGTCAAATACGAACACCGAATCTCTCAGTAATTTTGAATCCTCTGCAACTTCTGCCAGCACATCCAATACACGCTCCGCTGTGACATACTGACCCCGCAGATACTCCTCAAAAGCAGCATACATGGTATGCACATCCGATAATTTATAATATAGATTTGATTCCGGTTTTAACTGTTGCAGAAACTCTTCCAGCTCTTCTACGGAAATATCATACTGCATCAGCTCAGAAATCATGGATTTCAGCTCATTGATATATCCCATCTTCCGGATATTTCCACGCAAAACCGTCAGATCTTTGCCTTTTTCCTCTGCAATTTTGCGCAGCACCAGACTTTTTCCGGTCTCTTCCATGACCGTATTCTGAATGCCAAGCTCATCAAAAATACGGTACGCCAGACGTTCAAAACTGACTACGTCAATGTTTACGATCACATGATTTTTGGACCGGCGCACCAATTCCCGCTGTGTCTGCATCGTAAACTGCTCCGGAACAATGACATAAAAATTGCGCCTGCGGTCTGCCTGCGCCATCTGAATGACTTTCTCATAAATATAGGTTGATTTTCCACTGCCGGAATTTCCGTAAATCAGCTGTAAGGCCATGGTTCTTGCTCCTGTTCTTTTTTTATTTATCCTGTGGATATAATTTCTTATGATAATATCCATCCGCCGCATACAATGCTGCCACCGGATTGTGACCAAGTACGCGGTCTTTTACGACGAGTGTTGTCGTCAGTCCTTCCGTATATTTGTAAAACAGACTGTCGTGTCCCACGCATAGTCCCATCACAATATTCAAATCCGTATGCTCTGCATTCAACATCTTTGCCTGCAAAATCGGATTGCACATGTTCACACCGGTGTTTTCACAGGTTTTCGGGATACCAACCTCTGTTTTCCGCACCGTGCCCGCCTTACAGGCCACACCGTATACCTCAAATCCATGACTGCGCAAAATATTGGTCAGCGTACGTGTCTCGCGAATCAGTCCCACACAGGTAGCAATCCCGATCTTCTTAGCACCGATTCGCTTTGCAAATTCAATGGTCTCTTCCACCCGACACATCTGGCAATAATAATCACTCTCCACACCAGCGGCCGCAAGCGTTACATTTTTATTTTCTTCGTCATCATATAAGCGGATTACTTCGCCCAGCAACGTTTCATCCATACCGGTTGTGAGGCAGAAGTCCGGATAATATTTATCCATTTTATTGCAATTTGTTACACCACAATCAACACAACTGTGGTGTAACGGATTCTTTTCGTCCATTGTTATGTTCCTCCACATTTCTTTTGCTATTATTTCTCTGCTAAAAGTTTTTCTAATTCACGAATGCGAGCATCTTTCTCCGCTAATTCTGCATTTTTTTCTGCTAACTCCACATTCTTTTCCGCCGTTACTTCTTTGCGTATTTTTTCGTCTCTCTTCTTCAATGCTTTACACATTTCCGCATCTTTCTCTGCCGTTATCCTTTTGATTATCTCTTCGTCTCTCTTCTTCAATGCTTTACACATTTCTGCATCTTTCTCTGCCGTTATCCTTTTGATTATCTCTTCGTCTCTCTTC
>CAVAFS010000206.1:0-3077 GCA_963587975.1 Bulleidia sp.
GATTCGGAACAGACAGACTGTCTTATTCTGAACAGTGGATGGTATCAGGTTATAGGTGATGAGGAGGTAAGTGTGTCACTTCCGTGTGCTGTCACTGCAGATGACGAAGGACAGGTGATATTGTATAATGATACACTGACTGAATCGGATGTGGGGAAGGTGCTTTCCATCAGAGGAGTGCAAAATGATCTGGAAGTGTGGGCAGGAGAAAATCGTTTATATAAATATCAGGACAGTGGATTTTTGAAAAATGATCAGATGAAAGGAAAAGTGTGGGCAGATATTGATGTTTCAGAGGAAGTGTGTAAGGAATCTATCTGTTTCAGATATCAGACTGTGGCAAAAAGCCGCTTATATGTGCAGGCACCTGTTTTGGGTATTGCACATGCAGTTATGTTGAAACGGTTTCAGGAGCCAGCTGTTTCTATCGTACTGGTTATCGGAATGCTTGGGCTTTCTATGGGGGGCCATGATCATATTTGGATATTTAAGGAGTCATCAGATTACAGAAAAAATTACAGAAAACAGATTTTTGGATGTGTCGATTTTTTTGGCATTATGTGCAGTATGGTGTGTGTTGGATTCCGGGATTTATCAGACATATGGAAAACAGAATGCAATTGGGACACTGATTTCTTTTTATGCATTTATGCTTATGTCTGTCCCGATGGTCTATTTTGTGAAAAATACAGTAGAAGAAAGAACAGGTCATATTCCACAGATATGGATTTTCCTGCTCTATGGAAATGCCATTTTACAGGGAATCATACATATAATTTACGGCATTCCTTTTGTATCTATGCTTTTCATGACCCATATGATATTGTTTGTGGGAGTTGTTTCAATGATTGCCCTGCTGTGCATTGAATACAGGCGATGCCGGATGCAGGAATTGAAAATTTGTCTGAACGCGTTTGCAATTCTGGGGATCAGTGGGCTCACCGCACTTACATTATACTGGCTTTTTTCAATCTACTGGTACGATACTGTTTTTCAGATTGGTATTCTGTTATATATAGCGGTCCTGTTCCGCGGTCTGCTTGTTAAGGTGTCAGGTGATATCAGATTTCATCTGGAACAGGAAGTTTATGAGAGAATATCCGTGGATGACCGCATGACTGGATTAAAAAACAGGAAGGCTTTTGAAAGTCAGCTGATAGAAGTCCAGGAAGAAACAGGTGGAAGCGAGGAAACTTTGCTGATCTTTGTAGATGTGACCGGTTTAAAGCAGATTAACGATACTTATGGAATGCGGGCAGGTGATGAATCTGTCGTGAGAACAGCCCGTTGTATTGAGTCTGTCGGGCGTGCATTTGATGAATTACAGGTAAAATATTTTCGGATTTCCGGAGATGAATTTGCAATTGTTGTTACAAATCCACGGAAATTACCGGGAGAATGGGAAAAATCAATTAAGAATGAAATAGAAAAAGAAAACAGCAGGTATCGTGTCGGACTGAGGTTCGGTTATAGTTACCGGAAGAAAGCAGACGGGACTTTTTATTCCATAAGCGACTGGAAAAGGAAGGCCGATGATATGCTACAATTGAGTGAAGAAGATGACGGAGGTCAGGTATGAGTTATAATATAGATTTTCTGATTGCCGCAGTCGTGATACTGTTGCTGATCCTATGGTATTTTCTGGGACAAAAAAGAGCGGAGGATTGTAATAACCGGGTATTTCTGTTCTTTGCGGTTCAGGGCATTCTGGATGTAATAGCAGAATTGTTCAGCAATTATTTTATTACTTCCGGAAATGGTTATTTCGGAATGGCAGCATTGTCTTCAACCACAATATTTTACATTTTACAGGCGCTGATTCCATTTACGCTGCTCTGCTATATTCAGACCCTGCATGAAAATAAAGTGGTTTCAACAAAAAAGATACTGATCAGCGGATTGCCAACGTTTGTTCTGCTCGGGATTGTATTGACAAATCCGTTTACACGGAAGTTGTTTTATTTTGATGTATCGGAAGGTTATGTCAAAGGTTCCTGGTATATGCTGATGTACTATAGTGCGATCGCCCATATAATCGTGATGATGATATTGGTGTTTGTTTGGCGGAAAGAACTGGGGTATCGGAAAATAAAAGTGCTGATGGAAATCCTTGTGATAGCTGTATGCGGCGTGGTCATTCAGCTGCTGTACCATCCGCTTCTCACGACCGGATTTGCGTTAAGTCTCGCGATACTGGCATTATTTATAACCATTAATAATCCGAATGCAAATACTGACAGCCTTACAGGTCTGTACAATCACCTCTATCTGACGAGAAAAACCAATGAATTGATTTCTGAGGGAAAATCGTTTCATGTCATTACTGTGTATCTGTATCAGCTGAAGCATATCAATAAAGTGGCGGGAACCAGAGGCGGAGATTATATTCTGCAGCTGACAGCAGGAAAACTTGCGGAACTGGGCGGAAAGAAAGCGTTTCGTATTACGGGAAAGCGTTTTCTGATGCTGGCAACTTCTCTGGAAGAGTATGAATATTATCTGAAGAAACTAAAATATATATTTGATGTGGAAATGAAGCGGGAGACACGGCTTGAGAATATTACAATGCCGGTGATCCTGAGTGGAATCATCAATGCACAGAAACTTGAGGATGGAGGACAGGTGCTTGAATATGCGGAATATCTGGAATCTCTGTCTACACAGAACGGTTCAACAGAAGTGATAGAAGATGACCGGCAGACGATGAATGGATTTTTGTATAATAAGCAGGTAGAACAATATCTGCATACTGCAATTCATGAGGATTTGTTTGAAGTGTATTATCAGCCGGTTTATTCCACAAGGAAAAAGAAATTTATTACGCTGGAGGCTTTAAGTCGTTTGTATCATCCGGAGCTTGGATGGATCGCACCGGATATTTTTATACAGATTGCAGAGAAGAATCACATGATCGAACAGATTACGGATCTTCAGTTCCGGCGTGTCTGCAGATTCCTGAAAGAGAATCAGAGCCTGTTGGATCATTTGTGGAATATAAAAGTAAATCTTTCTTCCCTTGACCTTATGAGAAATGATTGTAGCAGCCGTTTTATCAGGATTATGGATGAATATAACAT
>CAVAFS010000206.1:3087-4454 GCA_963587975.1 Bulleidia sp.
GGTTATGCAAATCTGAATACAGTCATGCGACTTCCGTTTTCGGCAATTAAACTTGACAGATCTCTGCTTTTTGACATTTGTACGCAGGATAAACGTGCAATATTTTATCAGAGTATCGTAAGGACATTTCAGAGGATGAATTACAATATTATCTCAGAAGGTGTGGAGACTGAGGCAGAGATGGAGTTGCTCAGCAGCTGGGGAGTTGACATGATTCAGGGATATTATTTTTCAAAGCCACTTCCAGCCAAACAGCTGCTTTTATTGCTGGAACAGGGGAGTACATAGAAAGCAAAAAGGAGAAAGTCGAGACATGGATACAAAGCCTAAAATTATGTATCCGGAGTACAGATATTCTGATTCGATATGGCGGTGATGAATTTCTGCTCTTATTTCCAAAACTGTCGGAAGAACAATAGATAGAAAGAAATAAACTAATTCAGGAAGCAGTAACCAATATCGTCATTCCTGAATATCCGGATCTGGGGCTCTCCGTCAGTATTGGCGGCGTATGTAATGTTCATCCGATCAGAGAGGCGATCCGCCAGGCAGATGAGCGGATATATCAGAACAAAAATAAAAAGGAATTCGAAGAAAAGAGGAAATAGAAATGAACAGGATAAAAAAGATATTTGGTGGAATAAATCTTACATGGAAGAGGCTGCTCCTGCTTTCCATCATAGCAGGAGTTTATACTGCACTCATGGCATTATTGCCGGTGACAAAAAATACTTCATTCCGGGACATAACCATAAGCTTCGAGGTATGGATCCTGTTTGGAATATTTATTATAATGAACAGCAGGTCTGAAAAAGATTCCGCACTAAAATGTTTTGTATTCTTTCTGATCAGCCAGCCGCTTGTTTACCTCATCCAGGTTCCATTCAGTGACATGGGATGGCAGTTGTTTAAATATTACGGATATTGGTTTAAATGGACATTATTTACGATACCAATGGGCTTTATCGGTTATTTTATGAAAAAAAATAAATGGTGGGGAATTTTGATATTGACACCGATACTTATATTTTTGGGAGATCATTATTGTACTTTTCTCAAAGAAACAATCTACCATTTCCCGTATCATTTATTAAGTGCGGTATTCTGTCTGGTGACATTGCTCCTGTACTCGGTGTGTGTGTTTGAGGATAAGAAGATCAGAAATATTTCACTTGTGATCAGCGTTGTGATCATTGTGGTGGCATCTGCATGGGCATTTACTCACAGAGCAGTCTACGAGACCTGGGTTATGTCAAGTGGTGGAGATTGTGGTGTGATATTTGATGACAGCTGCAGTGTCAGATTGAAAGATGACAGATTGGGAACTGTTTCAATAGAATATCTGGAAGATGCAGATGAGTATGTCG
>CAVAFS010000207.1:0-3458 GCA_963587975.1 Bulleidia sp.
CATTTTTGCCATCCAGGGCCTCCGCCTGATCAATAAACTGCTCCATCTCCCCGCTCCAGCTATCGCGGTCAATTTTTTCGCAGTGATAATCCAGATACAGCTGCTCCATCTGCGCACGGATTTCGCGATTCTTCCATGCCTTTGACTTCTCTGCCTTCTCCGAAACTGTTACTGTGATTTTCACTTCCACCGTCTGAAACGCTGTCTTTAATGTAATTTTCCCAAAATTTTTTCCACCATGAAGCTGTCCCGGTAAAATCTGATACGACAACTCCGCATGTTTTCCAATAAAATCATAACTTCGGATCTGCTGCTTTTCCAGCCGGATAAAATCCGCATCGCAGGATGCTTCCACAAAAATATAACCCCATTCACTTTTTTCAATATCCAGAAAATCCGTCTGAATCTTCGCGCCTGCTTTATATTCTCTCGCAGGCCGTGCCACCTGAATGCTGCTTCGCTTCTTTTTGCCACAGCCAATCAGAAACTCCTCCATCTCATGTGCCCCGCGTCCGTGCTGTGTCAGTCCACGATACAACAACTTCTGAAATCCGGTATCGTGATGCAGTACATTCACAAAATACGGAGACTTAAAAATCTGTAACGCCTCGTCCCAGTTCAGTTTGCACAAATTTGTAAAATCATTTAATGTCTTGATCTTTCCGATGGAAGACGGCAGATAATGCCGTGAAATATCCGCGCGGAATGGCAGCTGATATTCTCCCACATTACTTGTAATAACAAAAATGCCTCGGTCTGTCATCCCTTCCGTCATCGCATCCGCATGATACTGAAAACGAATCTGAATCTCCGTTCCATGAAACTCCGTCGTTTCGCAGGTAATATGCAGATTTTCGCAGGATACAATGCCACGCACTTCACGGTCACTGCTGCTATGAAACGCAAAGGTTCCCTCAAACACTTCATTTTCCGCAGCTGTAAATCTCAGATCCATATCCGGCAGCAGCAGACATGTCTCACTGTAATCAAATTTTTCCTGTATGATATCCTGCAATTTTCTTTTCATTCGTACAACCTGCTTCCCGGGAGTTTGCCTGATTTTTCATTGCTTTTTTCCCGATTTCTCTATAATATATAAAGTATAAAACATTTTAGATGTTCTTGCAATGTCATATAAATTTTTACACTGGGAGAAAAAGTTATGTTTGAATCATACATAAATGTATTAAAAAGAGGCGGTTCGCACCTGATTTCATCACTCCGGTCCATCGTCTTTGCAGTTCTGACCGGAATTGTACTTGGCTTTGTCGGAACTGCTTTTTATTATGGTATGCAGTTTGTGACAAATACCAGATTGCAGCACCCTTGGCTGATCTTTTTACTGCCTGCGGCAGGAGCCGCCATCGTCGGACTCTACCACCTATTACACGATGAAAAAGACACCGGAACGAATCTGGTATTGTCCGCCATCCATTCCAATGAAAACATTCCACTGCGCATGGCACCACTCATCTTTATCGCCACACTGCTGACCCATTTATTTGGCGGATCTGCCGGACGTGAAGGTGCCGCCCTGCAGCTTGGCGGAAGTATCGGAAATTCTCTGGGTAAATTATTTCACTTTGACGAAAAAGACCAGCACATTATGATCATGTGCGGTATGAGTGCTGCGTTCTCCGCACTGTTTGGCACACCGCTGGCCGCCGCAATTTTTTCCATGGAAGTGGTCAGTGTCGGCATCATGCACTATTCCGCACTGCTGCCCTGTGTCATCGCATCGTTGACTGCTCACGGAGTGGCCAAAGCCTGCGGCATTGCACCGGAAATCTTTCCGATTCATAATATTCCGGCGTTCACACCAAAAACTGCCGTGATCATCGGTATTTTTGCTGTATTATGTGCCGTAGTCAGCATCTTATTTTGCACAATCCTGCACAATGCAGAGCGCTTATATAAACGATTTTTTAAAAATCCATATCTGCGGGTAGTCGTCGGCGGATGTATTGTCATCGCATTGACCCTGCTGGTTGGCGATCAGACCTATAACGGTACCGGCATGAGTATCATCGCAGGATGTATGGAAGGGAAATCCGTCTTTCCACTGGCTTTCCTGCTGAAAATGATCTTCACCGCTGCCACACTGGGCGCCGGTTACAAAGGCGGCGAGATTGTACCAACCCTTTTCATCGGTGCGACGTTCGGAACCTTTTTCGCAACCATCGCCGGATGCTCCGTTCCGCTGTGTGCCGCTGTCGGCATGGGTGCTGTATTCTGCGGGGTTACAAACAGCCCGATCACCTCTCTGCTGATCTGCTTTGAGCTGTTTGGATTCGAGGGAATGCCGTATTTTCTGATTGCGATTGCCCTCAGTTATATGCTGTCCGGATATTATGGACTGTATAGCAGCCAGAAGATTATTTATTCGAAATATAAGACTGAGTATATTAATCGGAAGACACATTAAGATGCGAAAAAGCCGATGGAGACATGGTCGTTTCCATCGGCTTTTGTACATTTTACATTTCCCTGCCAAGCGCTGATTTTTCAATCAGACACTGATGCTCTTTCGTTTTCCTGTCATAATTAATGCCAACCAGTAGAATCTCGCCAGAAAAATCACGTAATGATTCCGGATATTTCTTCTCTTTTATCTGCTGTATTGCTGTCTGAGCACTCTTATTCCATTTCAGTTCAACCAAAATCACCGGATAACTTCCTGCAAATCTCGGCTTTGGAATATACACAAAATCTGCAAAACCTCTTCCCGTTGGAAATCAATATATTCATCCTGAACCTTCTGGTTCTCCGCCTGGTCACGAATCAGCACATCCCACTCATCGATAATCACTATAAAATTTTCTCCAAGTGCACGATGCACACGCAGCAAAGCCTCCGGCACACTGACTATTCCCTCTGGTAACACATTCGGATAACATTCATTCAGCCCATCAATAATCTCATTCTCAATAAATGCAATCACCTGATCCGGACCACCGGCTACTCCCATGCTCCATCTACCAGCATGCCGTAAACACAGTAGACTCAAACACAATCGCCAGAAATGTCAGAAACAACATCAGCGCAATGGCCTGGACTTTCTGTACTTTTCCCTTTATAAACATATTTTTCCAAACTAATCACTTTCTTTATCTCGTCTGGTAATACTAAATTGTTCAAATTAAGGCCCTTGGCAACATGTTTTATTCTAAAATAAATATCATCATCAATTTCTTTTTCCAAAATTGCTAAAACCTGTGATGGCGCATCTGTTAATTTTTTTATATCTTCCATCAAGGCAGAAGAAGGAACGTATTCGTTATCTTCTTTACTTAAACCCAAGCAAAAATTAACCCCACCTATAATTTTTTCCACATACAAATATGGACGAATCCCATTATAATCTCCTGTAATCTTCGTTATTTTAGAAACATCTGTTAAAGAATCCAATGCCGCTAGTTTAAGATGTGTCGTTCCATCAGCTTTAAACTGAAATTCTC
>CAVAFS010000208.1:0-6847 GCA_963587975.1 Bulleidia sp.
TTTATACACAGGTAGAAGAAGGTGCACAGGCACAGTCAGCAACTTATACTGCCGAGAGTGCACCGGTGATCAAAGGCATGGATGAAGCAAAGAGTGCAGTTATCAATGCAATCAATGGAATGGAAGTTGAAGTTATACCGGATGGTCTTGCAAATGAAAAAGCAGAAGACGGTAACCTTTACTACTACAGAGACGGTGAAGTGGCAACAGATGTGACCGGCGTATATAATAACCAGACAGGCTGGTATTATGTAAAAGACGGAAAAGTTGATTTTGCTTATACAGGTATCAAAAACAACCAGAACGGCTGGTGGAGAGTTGAAAATGGCGCAGTAAACTTCAATTATACCGGAGTGACCAATAATGAGAATGGCTGGTGGTATGTAAAAGACGGCCAGGTAGATTTCAGCTATAATGGAATTAAGAACAACACAAATGGCTGGTGGAAGATTGATGCCGGAAAAGTAAACTTTGACTATACCGGAGTGACCAATAATGAGAATGGCTGGTGGTATGTAAAAGACGGCCAAGTAGATTTCGGCTATAATGGAATCAAAAATAACGCAAATGGCTGGTGGAAGATCAATGCCGGAAAGGTAGACTTCACATACACTGGTGTGGCGAACAATGAAAACGGCTGGTGGTATGTAAAAGACGGTCAGGTAGATTTTGGATACACTGGTGTCGCTGCCAATGCAAATGGAACATGGGTGATCAAAGACGGAAAAGTAGATTTCTCTTATTCCGGAAAGATCAAAGCCGGTGGAAAAACATACAGCGCTGTAAATGGCAGTGTAAAAATGTAGGTAAGATGCAATTTTAGACAATTTCTTTTTCATATGTTTTGGAAGAATGGATGTTGTACTCCGGTATGACATCCGTTTTTCTTTTTACAGAAACTTTACATTCTTTTTTCGGGGGAACGATAGTAGCAAAAGTGATTTTTGCGTAAAGTAGAGCTCATAACAGAGAAAATTGTGACAGAAAGAAGGAATTGAATTTTGGAAAAGAGAAAATCGTTTTATAAATGGGGAAAATATCTCATTGTGATAGGAATTACGCTTCTGATGTTTCTGTTTTACCAGAGCGTGGAACGCAAGCCGCTTCTGGCGGACGACAACATGACTTTTGTAAAGGCGGTTGTTGTGCAGAATGATAATGAAGAACAGGAGACAGCGGCCTCCCTGGACAGCGGGGACACGCAGCAGGTGGTCCTGGAGATCCGATCCGGAAGCTACAAAGGAGAAAAAGTGGAGGCTTACAGTCTCAATGGCTATCTGTATGGTGCCAACTGTAAAGTGGGAACAAAAGTCATTGCCAGTCTGTCAGAATATGATGGAGAGTTGTCTGCAAATGTATATAATTATGACAGAGAGGCGGAGATCATTGTCCTCCTGGCAGTGTTTTTCGGACTGATGTGGCTGGTCGGAGGCAGGAAAGGATTTAATTCCATACTGGCGCTGGTCTTTACATTTGTGGTCGTGCTCATGATGTATATTCCGCTGATGTACATTGGCATTTCCCCGTTTATCGCAGCTACGGTATCGGTGGTCGTCATCACGCTGGTCACTTTTATCCTGATCGCGGATCTGCAGATGAAATCGATCGGGGCAATGCTTGGCACGATATTCGGGGTCGTTGTATCCGGACTGATCGCACTTGCGTTTGGACATTTCGGACATGTGACCGGATATAATGTGGATGAAATTGAAAACCTGATCTATGTGGGGCAGAATTCAAAACTCGATATCGGCGGCATGCTTTTTTCCGGAATCCTGATCGCGTCTCTTGGAGCAGTGATGGATGTGGCAATGTCGGTGTCCACTTCACTGCATGAGATCAGGGAACAGAATCCGATGATCTCTGCGGGAGAGATTTTTAAATCCGGAATCAATATCGGCCGTGATATGATCGGAACCATGTCAAATACGCTGATCTTGGCTTATGTGGGCGGAAGCCTTGGACTGGTCATGATCATTTACGCATATTCTTACCAGATGCATCAGATACTGAATATGTATTCCATTGCCGTCGAGATCATGCGCGGAATTGCGGGAACCATCGGCATTATCCTCACGGTTCCGATTACTTCCCTGATTATGTCCCTACTGCTGACCAGAGAGAAAAAATCAGTGGCAGAAAATAAATAAAAACGTGAATGTAAATAGAATGTAAAAAATTTACAAAGACTTTACATTCGAATCTCCTGAATTTTACATACATCTATTAGAGTGGTAACTGTTAGATGATGTTATTACTTAATGACAGTTCAATTAGGAACCATTCGCAGTATTAAGAAACATCCTCATGCGAGTATGATCGTTTTCTTAATATATGTGCTGAGTGAACTTGAACTAATGAAAAATCAGGAGGAATCTTTTTATGGACATATTTGCGATTTTATCGTTGATTGGCGGACTTGCCCTGTTTTTATATGGAATGAATGTTATGGGAGACGGTCTGACCAAGGTTTCCGGCGGTAAGCTGGAAAAAATTCTGGAAAAACTGACATCAAATCCAATTAAAGCCGTATTACTTGGCGCCGGTGTCACAGCTGTAATTCAGTCGTCTTCGGCTACAACGGTTATGGTAGTCGGTTTTGTAAACTCCGGTATCATGAAACTGTCTCAGACAGTTGGAATTATCATGGGTGCCAATATCGGTACCACAATTACATCCTGGATCTTAAGTCTTTCCGGTATCGAGAGCAGTAACTTTTTTGTGCAGATGTTGAAACCGACATCTTTCTCCCCGATTTTGGCAATCATTGGTCTGATTCTGATCATGGCATCCAAAAATGAAAAACATAAGGATGTAGGAAATATTTTACTTGGTTTTGCAGTGCTGATGTTTGGTATGAATGCCATGAGTTCTGCAGTTGAGCCGCTGAAAGATGTTCCGCAGTTTACACATATGCTGACCATGTTCACAAATCCGTTCCTTGGTATGCTGGCAGGTCTGCTTCTGACTGCGATCATCCAGAGTTCATCTGCATCTGTCGGAATTTTGCAGGCATTATGCAGCACCGGAGCGGTAAGTTTCGGATGTGCGATCCCGATCATCATGGGACAGAACATCGGTACTTGTGTAACTGCAATTATTTCTTCTATTGGAGCATCCAAAAATGCAAAACGAACCGCGTTAGTTCATTTGTATTTTAATATCATAGGTACGGCATTGTTTATGATCGTATTTTACGCGATCAATGCGTTTGTACATTTTGATTTCCTTGGAGACGCGGCAACACCGGCAGGAATCGCTGTTGTACACAGTATCTTCAACGTAGTAGCAACTATCGTTCTTCTTCCATTTGGAAAAGTACTGGAAAAACTGGCTTACATGTCCATCAAGGAGGATCATACCGAGCGCAGACATGGCGTACAGGAATCTGAGGAAGAATTGAAAAAACTGGATGTTCGTTTCCTGGAGCAGCCGGGACTGGCCATCAGCCATTGTATGGAAGCAACCGCTTATATGGCACATATGAGTGAAGCAGCATTGAATGACGCACTGGGTCTGATGGATCAGTACGACGAGGAAAAAGCAGCGAATGTGGAAACTTTGGAAAACAGAATCGATCATTTTGAGGATAAGATCGGCTCCTATGTGATCCAGATCACAAACCGCAATATGCTGGAAAATGACAGTGCGAAAATGTCCATTGTCCTGCATAGTATCAACGATCTGGAGCGAATTTCTGACCATGCCGTGAACTTGAAGGAAAGTGCACAGGAAATGAAAGAAAAAGACCTGAAGATGTCCTTCGAGGGAAGTTCCGAGATCATGTATCTACGTAAGGCCGTGACAGATCTGGTCAATATGACGGTTCAGGCATTAAGCACTAACGATAAAGAACTGGCCAGAGAGATCGAGCCGTTGGAGGAGGTTATTGATGACCTCAGTGATGAACTGAAACGGCGTCATGTTATCCGCCTGAAAGAGGGTAAATGTACTATTGAGATGGGATTTGTACTGACGGATATGACAACAAGTCTGGAGCGGATCGCGGATCATTGTTCCAATATCGGTGTAAGTATTCTGGAGAGCAGTGAAGAGGATATGGGACGTCATGCGTACCTGCATTCTGTGAAAAAAGAGGATACCGAGAATTTCCAGGATCGGTATGAGCATTATCGGGAATTATATTTCTTTGGGTAATTGTGTGGTTTAAAATTTAGACAGTGAAGGCGCCAGCCATCAATCTTACCTCTGCAGCTAACAATCGCTTGCCGAGGAAAGATTGCCTGTATGGCGCCATATACGTTCTGCTAATCATAAACCACACAATTCCCCTTACGTCGTGTCGTGCATGCCAGCAAGTTGTTGGAACACTAAACATTATGTCGTATGCACAGCAAATGTTGTAGCATAGCTGTAGATGTGCATGTGTCGCGCAGTGCCGCGTGGCTGAAACAATTTAGGTTTTATTGCGTGTGTAAATTAAAAGGGGCTTGGTTTATTTTTTCTCAGCGAGCGATTGTTAGCCGCGGAGACAAAATAAACCAAGCCCCTATTCTATACCCTAAATTTTAAGCCACCAAACAAGTTATTACTGTGCGGTAGTTGTCGCAACCTCATCATCCGTGGTCTGTTCCTCCGGCGGAATTACCACCGGCACACCCAGATCATCTCCGGACGTATCCGGAACTTCTACATTATCCGCATCATGCTCATCAAAATCAGCCGGTGCATTGAATGTGATCGTATTGGAACTGCGGAAGATCGTATTGCTGGATCCAACCTGATTTACAACAAGCTGTGAACCATCCTGTAAGTTTGCCATGGAAATCTCCAGGCAGTTTCCGGAAATATATTCTGTGGAAACTTTTTCGCCATCCACATAAACCTTACTCCAAGGAGTGAAGTTCTCACCGAAAATGGTCAGTTTTGTCTCATCTGCATTCAGGGAAGTGTGGTCAATCACAACGTCTTGAACACCCATTACAAGGTCTGAGGCCGGATATTTGTCTACACCATGGTAGGAGTAACGGTTTCCGTAAAGCAGATCATACTGCAGTAATTCCCAGTTTGTAATGTAAGATGCATCATCGGAGGATACACCTGCATCCATCTCGGACTGATGATAACGGAACATGGTTCCTTCATGGATGCCAAGCTGATCTGTGATGTAAGACATCAGCTGGTAAGCAGCCACGTCTTTATCCTGTTTTTCCAGACCAAAGTTGTTCCATGTAACGTATGTAGTGTCATACAGGTTTCCGGTATTCATATCGGAATCTTCCAGACCGAGGGTTGGAAGATGATCGCCGTACATAACAACGATTGTTTTCTCATCACGCTGAGATAAGGTATCGATCAGGTTTCCGATAAATTTGTCAACTTCGTGAAGTTCGTTGATGTAGTACTCCCACTGATAATGCTCAGCTTCGGTATCACCGCCGGTCACCTGAATTTCCGGATTTTCAAATACTTTGTAATCCGGATAGCTTCCGTGACTCTGTACGGTAATGGTGTACAGGAAATCGGACTGGTTTGGAGTAGAATCCAGAGTCTTTGTTGTCTCGTCGATCAGAATGTTATCGGTCGGCCAGGAAGCGATTTCGTTATATTCTGTAATGTTCATCAGCTCTTTGCTGGTGAATGTATCAAATCCCATCTGGGAGAAAACTTTTGCACGTCCGTAGAAGTTACCACCGTTGTTGTGAAGGGCATGTGTAGCGTATCCGAGATCACCAAGGACATCAGCAGCACTTTCACATGTGGTGTCTTTTAAAACAGTTTTGTATGGGTACTCACCCAGACCGAAGAAACGGATGCCCATTCCTGTCAGAACCTCGAACTCTGTGTTTGCTGTTCCTGCTCCGACAACCGGAACGGTAAGGTATCCGGAAGAGTAATTTTCCATTAATTTATGGAAGTTCGGGATCGGATCTTCGGAGTAGCTTAAAAAGTTTAATTCATACGGATCAATGAATGTCTCAAGCTGGATGAAAATGATATTTGGCATATCAGCAGAATCGACAGCTGTCTGATCCGTTGTCACATTATCATTGATCGTATCAATGGTTTCTTCTGTATAATTGGCCGGTTTGCTCATACCGGTGTCTACCACGCTGGCGGAAAAACTGTATACAAAACCATAGTCTTTGTATCCCTGTGCCAGGTTTCCGAAGTATCCGGAAAGGATATCGGAGTGGATGGCTGCCTTTGTGATAAAAGGAATACTTGCCACGCAGAGTACCAGTAAACCAAGGTTACGGAACAGGTGAACTCTTCCTTTGAATTTCGGACCTTTGAATGCAAAAATGATCAGGAACGCCGCAAGTGCGATCAGCAGAACGATAACTGCGATCTCCTGTCCAGCGGACAGATATTTGCTGTTTTTCATGGAGAGCAAGTCTCCAATCAGTTTCAGGTCTGCAAAGTTAAACGGTGTGACACGGGATGCAAGTACGCAGCCGTTGATGACACCGAGCAGCATCCAGAATACGGATATCACGATGCGGACCAGTGCACGATGTTTGAACAGATACACGATCAGTAACGTTGCAAAAATCAGCAGTGCATTGTAAAGGAAAGTCAGCGGGGAGCTGACACAGAAACTTACTGCTGAAGTAAAGGAATGTCTGGATATCCATTCAATTGTAAAAACCAGGATGCAGGCCAGCAGTCCGTGGAACAGTAAAGAAAATTTGTTCATAAATTTTACTTTTGGATTGTCGGACAGATCCGGGAATTTGGCGTTTTTCAGAAAACCGAAAAATCCATGTCGTCTTCTTTTGTTATTATCACCGATGATGATCGGTTTCTTTTGCTTATAACACTCTTTCTTAAATGATTTCATATAAACTCCTTCTCTCAAAACGTGATGCGAAAAGTATAAACT
>CAVAFS010000209.1:0-16177 GCA_963587975.1 Bulleidia sp.
GATTTTTATTTTGCATAGAAATCTTCCGTATTCAAATATTACAAACATAAGGAAGTACCAAACGATGAAATCCAACACAAACACACAGACAAAAAAGAAAAAAATCACGATCCTGATCATCGGCATCATCCTCATTATTGCCGTTTGTTTCAACGGAGAAAAAATCTTCGGACGATTCGCCGATTCCCGCAGTCTCTGGTATTTTTCCGGAGATACGGAAAAAAAGATTGACGATCTGAAATCCGTCCCGGAGGATGCATTAGCAGATTATGATTCCTTGATGTTGGTTGCGCATCCGGACGATGAAACCATCTGGGGCGGCGATCACCTCTTAAACGGCAAATACGTGGTCGTCTGCATCACCAATGGCAATAACCGCAAACGCCGCGCAGAGTTTGCATCCGTCATGAAGAAAACAAACTCCATCGGTCTGATGCTGACTTACCCGGACAAGACAGCCGGAAAACGTGACAGTTGGGACAGCTGCAAAGAACAGCTTCAAAAAGACATCGCCACGATTGTAGGCAAAAAAAACTGGTCCGTCATCGCCACTCATAACCCTGATGGCGAATATGGACATATCCACCATCAGATGACAAGTGCCATAACCACCTCTTCCGTTGAAAAGGCAGATCTGACGGACCATTTATATTATTTTGGAACTTACGTGAAAGCCAAAAACATGGAGAACGCGGATTACCAGCAATATCTCTCAAATCAGCTCGCCGGAGACGAACTGGAAGCAAAACTCTGTCTCACAAAGCTTTATGCTTCCCAGCACAAAGTCATGGATCATCTCGGTCACATGCTTCCTTACGAAAACTGGATTCCAGCGTCTCAATCAACTTCTCAACATTAACCGGTTTCGACAGATGACCGTTCATACCGCTGGCCAGTGAACGTTTCACATCTTCATCAAAAGCATTTGCACTCATGGCAATGATCGGGATCCACCATATTACTGCCGCTGTGTTCTAATGCCGCCAGGTATGGTTGATAGAAAAAATTATCCGCCGTGCGATTTCCATTTCCCTCAAAATAAAATTTTTTCGTCCATCCATTATCCAGTGAAATGTCCAGTGTGTGCGCAAGTTCTTTATCTCCGCGTTCCAGGAGCAGATCTGTATTTTCCAAAAACTGTGAAATATCTGCCCCCTGCGTTCCCAGAACAGTGGTCATCCACGTAAATCCCCTGCTCTTTTCCGACCGTTGCATTAAACTCCTCCACCAGTTGGTCAAAGGTTGTCTGCTGCATACCGTTATAGTAATGCCATACGGTCAGCTACACCGGATTATCTGGATCCAGTTTTACACTTTTTGTACTATTGTTATTACTGTCACTGCCACATCCCATCACACATGCAGCCAGTAACGTCAGGGCCAGTATTCCCGCCACAGCTTTTCTTTTCATCTGTCTTGTTCCTCTCCACTATTAATCATTCTGTACTTCATCTTTAAATTACATTTTCTTTTAATCATACCACACATTTTTCACGGAAAACATAGAAAAATATGTCAATTTTTCACAAGACAGACAAAAAGTTACAGTCCGCATAAATACATGAACTATAACTTTCTGTTTTTACAATAATTCCAGGACCTGATAAGCCAAAATCAATTCAAACCGGCTCTGCAAACTGCTGAAATCCCGTCCCAGAATTTTTTTAATTTTGTTAAGTTGATAATTGATGGTATTCCGGTGTACATACACCGCATCCGCCAGCGCCTGTACACTTCCGTCCAGCTCCAGATACCTTCGCAACAGATCAAGGTATTGGGTGTCATTTTCCCGGTCATAGCGTTCCAGCGCACCAAGCGTCTCGTGATAATAATCCTGCAGCACTTCGCCATCCCCCACGGACAACAGTATCTTTTTTGCGCCAAACTCATCGTAAAAAAGCGGACTTTCGCCTCGTTTCCGTGCAAGCCGCAGCAGCGTACAGACTTTCTGATAACTGCCGGGCAGATGCTCGATGCCTGTCTCATTCTGGCTGACTGCAATTTTCAGTGTCACCGTCTCGGAACCTTCCTGCTCCTCCAGCCGTTTCGCAAGATCATGGATCTCCTCATTGGTAAAATCATTCAGCACGATAAAAATCGACTCTGAGGATACAAAATATCCAATGGTTCCCGCCATCCGCTCTACTCTGCGCAGCAAATGCGACCGAAACATTTTCTGCCGATAGACATTTCGATTCAGGAAATCAATATCGATTCCCATAATGCAGAACTTTCCGTTGATATTGAAATTGTTCCGCGCCAGCGCAGGCAGATATTCTCTGGCATTTTTCGGATCAAACACGATATTTTTTAACGTGTCTGCCAGATTTTCTTCTTCTTTTTCGTTCTGAAAGATCTGGTTGGAAAAATCTCTCGTAATGTCCACCAGACGGGTTTTCCACGGCACTTCTAACAATGGGAAATCCATTTTATTGCAATAATCAATGACGGACTGCGGCACGGATGTAATATAAGGACCCACGTTTACTACCAGACCGCTGGCTTCCCGCTCATACAGATTCTGTACAAATTCCAGCAGCCATTCGTTTCCCTTCTGGGCGATTCCAGTGGTAAAGATCAGCTCTCCGCCGTGAATGAATCCACCGGTTTCCACATCCTCCAGGGTATGGATCCACTGCACAATATTTCCTGTCCCGTTCTCTCCTGCCAGAATCCGCATTCCGTACAGATAACTTGCTTTTTCACATAATTGTCTCAGTAAAATAGCCATACGCATCGCTCCTGTCTCAAAGATAGACACAAACAACATACAAAAATTACTATGTGTAACTCAAGGAAGTCTCACCATAGCATAAATTTGGTAAAAAAGAAGCCACGACCGTCTCTGGTCATGGCTTCTTTGCGTCTGTCTTCGTTATTCTCGTCAATATTCCCCTGAATACTGACTTTTGATACATAGTAACGGTATTTTACAAAAAAGGCAAGTACATTTTTTCTAAATTTTATTGTGCTGAGGCACAAAGTTTTCTATCCCAGTTCACTCATCACATGTATAAACATACCGACCATGCCTGCATGAGGAGATATCACACCCTAATCTCCAAATCGATAATTTACATAATCCACAATGAGTTTGACACAGTTATCAATTCCGACTTTATAGCTGTTCAGCACCAGATCATAGTTCATCGGATCTCTCCATTCGCCACCGTAGGTATAATGGTTATAATACTCGCTTCGGTATTTATTTGTCTTTTTGTACATCTGCAGAGCTCGCTGCTCCGATACATTTGTCCGCTCCATGATCGTATGAATGCAGGCGCTCTGCGGTGCTTCGATAAAGACATTGATGACATTTCCGTATGGCCGCAATACGAAATCCGCACATTTTCCGATCACGATAAAGGATTCGCTTCGCGCCATAGTCTGAAGGATATCTGCCTGAATGTTAAACAGGTTGTTGTCAGACGTGAAGTCTTTTTCCCTTGGTTCCAGCACTGTGGAGAATGGCATGGCTGCCAGTTTTTTTGCCAGAAAACCGCCGTTTAAACGTTCATCCATATCGACAAACAGCTTTTCATCAATGCCGCTTTTTTCGGAAGCCATTGCCAGAATCTGTCGCTCGTAACACGGAATCCCAAGTTCTTTGGAAAGCGCCAAACCGATACTTTTTCCACCGGCTCCGAAGTTTCGGGCAATGGTAATTACATAATTTGTTCGCATCTTCTCACCTCACTCACACGCTCAGTTCTATATTTTTGTTCTTTTTCATATGAGATAGGAAAATACTGTCACAGATGATATTTTCTATCCCACATGTCTGTTTTAAACTTGTATTAATCTTCTTTATCACATTTCAATACTGCATTTAATAATACGGAAGCTCCCATGGTACACTGTTTTGTGGAAGTAAACTCCGGCTCACAGTGGGAATGACCGTCTTTGGAAGGGACAAATACCATGGTTGTCGGAAGCATGTAGGATGCAAACTGTGCATCGTGTCCGGCACCGGAATTGATCTTCTGGTTGGAATAACCAAGTTCATTTACGGCATCCTGTACATAACCAACTAATGTCTTGTCATAGTAAACGGTATCACGAGTCCAAGCTACTTCATAATCAACTTTGCATTTTGCCACTTCTTTCGGCATGTTTTCAATAATGCTGACTACCTGTGCGATAACCTTCGGATCTTCATGTCTTGCATCCAGTGAGAAATCAACATAATCCGGGATAACGGTATGTACATTCGGATGGCAAACGATCTCACCGGTTGTATATACAAGTTCCGGATCCAGTTTATCCAACTCTTCATGCAGATATTCCAGTACTTTTGCTGCTGCAAACAGCGCATCTTTTCTGTATTTCATCGGAGTAGTTCCCGCATGATCCGCCTGACCATAGGTACGGATACGGTAGTTTACCATACCAAGGACACAGGTTACGACACCGATATCATTTCCTGCTGCTTCCAGGATCGGTCCCTGCTCAATGTGAAGCTCGAACATGGCTTTGTATTCTTCCGGATTCAAACGGTTTTTGATATCGCCTTTGTAACCGGATGCATTCAATGCCATTTCAAAGGTCTTTGTCGGGTCCAGTACCGATTTGGATGCCATCATATCTTCAAATTTAAAGTTTTTCGCAATATCCTCCGGTAAATATTTGTTGCAGACGATTCCTGATGCCATCATTGCCGGTGGATAAAGGGAACCTTCCTCATTTGTCCAGATCATGGCTGTGATGTCATGTTTGTGCGGAATATTTTCTGCTGCAATGGTCTCAAGAACTTCCATCGCGCCCATAACACCAAGGATTCCATCGTAGTTACCACCATTTTTTACGGAATCACAATGAGATGCCATGACGATATTTTTCAGGGATGGATCGGAGCCTTTCAGGGTTGCATATACACAGGCCACATCATCGGTTTTGATCTCGGCACCAATGGCTTCCATACGTCTGATAAATTCGCCTCTCGCCTGCAATGCTTCCGGAGAAAGGGAGTATCTGGTGATTCCACCGTGACCTGCATCACCGAATTTACTCATTGTGCTGATTTTATCCTGCATTCTCGCTTCACTACATTCATACATGACTGGTTCCTCCTTATTTTCATATGCATTTCTGCTTTTCATGCATATTGTTCTTGCTTTTTTGTTACCTGTATTTTTTATAAATCAAACTGCTTCTTTTTCTGCTTCTGCATCCACTGGCTTCATTTTTCGAACTTTGGAAAATACTTTTCCCGGTGTGATCGCTCCTGCCGGACAGATGGTAAGGCACAGGTGACATCCGACACACTTCTTTCCGTTCAAAACCGGGTGACGATTATTGTCAATGGTGATTGCCTGATGTCCACCGTCATAACAGGAAATATAGCACCGTCCGCATCCCACGCACAGTTCCCGGTTAAATTTCGGGAAACTGATACCGGAGCGGTCCAGTTCATCGGTTCCGACGATATGTGGCAATGCTTTTCCCTGCATCTCCGCGATGGAATGATAGCCTTTTTCCGTCAGATACCGGGATAAGCCGTCGATCATATCATCAATAATGCGATAGCCATACTGCATAACCGCCGTTGTCACCTGCACGGTGGAACATCCCATGGCGATAAATTCTGCTGCATCTCTCCATGTCTCGATGCCACCCATACCGCTGATCTCCGGGTTTTCCATCAACGGTGATACTGCCATATCGTGGATAAACCTTAATGCAATGGGTTTTACCGCTTTTCCGGAATAACCGCCGACGGCTGTTTTTCCCGCAACAGATGGAGCCGATGAAAAATCATCCAGATCCACGTTCATGATACTTTTGATTGTATTGATGGCGGCCAGGCCTTCCGCTCCGGCTTCCATAGCTGCTGCCGCCGGGATTTCCATATTGGTGATGTTTGGTGTCATTTTTGCCAGCACCGGAAGTTTTGTGCCCCGTTTTACGGCTTTCACGTATTTTGCTACCAGCTCCGGATGCGTACCGACATCACTGCCAAGGCCTTCTTCCGTCATATTCGGACAGGAGAAGTTGCATTCAATGACATCCGCTCCCGCCTGTTCCATCAGAGCTCCAAGTTTTGTCCACTCGTCCTCATCGCGCCCCATGATGGAGGCAACAATCACTTTTGACGGGTAATTTTCTTTTAATTTTTTCAGATATCCCATATTTTCTTCCAGCGAATGATCGGATATCTGCTCGATATTTTTGAATCCCACATATGGGGTATTTTCTTTTCGCATGTCTGCAAACCGCGGGGAGACTTCCTCCGGGACAAACAGCCCGATAGTTTTAAATGCCACCCCGGCCCAGCCCATATCAAAGGCTTTTGCCACCATCTCATAATCGCTTCCGACAACCGAAGAAGAAAGTAAAAACGGATTTTCGCATTTCACACCGCAAATAGTTGTAGTCAGATCAACTTCCGGTTTTGCCGCCACGCCAATCCTGCGAATCTGCTCGATCACTTCCGGAATTTCCACCGCGCTGTCTAATTTTCTTCTCCGACAGGCACTCATGCACACCGGATTGCTGCAATCCATACAGGAGATGTCTCCGACTTTTTCGGCAGCGCCCGCATGATTTTCGAACCGGAAGGAACGGATGATGTCGCTGACTGGAAGATGTGAGGTGCACGCATGACTGCAGGGAGCGTTTTCGCATAACAGACAACGGCTGGTCTGGGTTTCCAGAAATAATTCCCGATTAAACATGTTGCTCCTCCTTTCTGAATTTCTATACTTCTCTGGGCACTCGTTTCACGTATTGTCCCATACCCGGTGTTCCGGTGAACTCGCCGTTATCGTATACAAGGTTTCCTCTGAGGTATGTCTGTACCGGATAACCGTGTAATTTTTTTCCTTCCCAGATGGTATGGTCATAATCGGAATGCATATTGGATACAGAAATCGTGAAATCCTTATCTTTATCGTAAATGACGATATCTGCGTCTTTTCCGATGCTGAGAGATCCTTTGTCGGTGCATCCAAAAATTTTTGCCGGATTTGTGGAACAAAGTTCTACAACTTTTTCAAATGTAATTTTTCCGGCATTTGCTGCATCCAGCATGTATGGGTACATATTTTCCACACCGGCGCATCCGTTTGGAATCTTGGTAAAATCATCTTTGCCCCAGTCTTTTTCGTAGGACTGGAACGGACAATGGTCAGTTGCGATGGTATCGATAAATCCATCTTTGATGGCCTCCCATAAGGCATCCAGACTTTCCTGCCCTTTCATTGGCGGAGAGCATACGAAGTTACGTCCGTCTTCCCGTTTGTATACATCACAGGTAAATTCCAGATACTGCGGACAGGTTTCCACATAAACCGGTGCGCCTTCCTCTTTGGCTCTGATGCAGGCTTCCAAACCTTCTTTGTCCGCCATATGCACGATGTAAATCGGTGCATCTAAGTGTTTCGCCCAGTGAACCGCTCTCTGATCAGCTTCTGCCTCTACAAATTCCGGGCGGCTCAGGTAATGATACCAGGCACTTGTTTTTCCTTCTTTCAGGAAATTTTCTGTATTTAAATCAATCAGATCCGGATTTTCCGCATGGACATTGATCATGGCTCCAAGTTCTTTTGCCCGGAGTAACAATCTTGCCAGTGTCGCATCATCCACCATCATGCCCTCTTTTTTGTATACAAGGAAGCATTTAAAACTCGTGATGCCTTCCGCTACGGCTTTCTCCATCTCATCTAAAATTTCACCGTTATTTAAGTTTGTGATACAGCAGTGCATTGCATAATCCACGCAGGCTTCTTTTTCCAGCACGTCCCGTTTGGAATTGACCAGACCAAGAATTGTCTCGCCTGCATGCTGTACTGGGTAATCAAAAATTGTGGTGACTCCGCCGCAGGCTGCAGCTCTGGTTCCTGCCAGATAACTGTCTGCAGAAACAGTTCCACCAAATGGCATGGCCATGTGGGTGTGTGCGTCAATGGCACCCGGAAGCACTAATTTTCCGGTAGCATCCACAATGTCTTTCGCTTCTGTATCTAAATCTTTTCCGATGGCTGCAATTTTGCCATCCTTTACTGCCAAATCAGCAACAAAACTTTCTGTGGCAGTTACAATTGTTCCATTCTTAATCAGTAAATCCATCAAAATCCATGCGCCTTCTTTCAACATCTTTTTTGCTGCTGCCGCTGCAGGCATGGTTCGCAGGAGAAGGTTCCATGTCTGCGTTGCGGTCCACAGCAAATCAGTTTAAATAATTGGGAATATTTCAAAAATTAAATTTATTTCGTATAGTTATCTAATTTGTATACAAGTACAAGTCCGGATCTCTGGAAGATCTGAGATACTTCTACCAGATTCATTCCACCTGCATCTGCGGAGATCAGGTTTGTGAACCATGTCACACCAAAGTCTACCGTTCCGTTATTTACAGCAGTTGTCTCACTGATATCACCACCACCGGAAACAATATTTACATTCAGACCAACTTCATCATAGTAACCTTTGTCCAGTGCAACGTAGTAACCCATGAACTGTGCATCCGGGAGCCATTTTAACTGAATAGATACGTCGGATTTTTCCGGTGTTCCAAGGTCGCTTCCATCAGATGCTGTCACTGCTTCCCAGAAGGAGGTGTCACGTACATCATCCAGTGTGAAGTTCTGGAGTTTTTCTGCTGCTGCGGAATCATCTAACTGTACATACTGTTTTGCCAGATCCAGTGTCTGCTGCATTGCATCCGGATCCATGTAACCATAATCGCTGACTGTCTCGCCTTTTGTATCCGTTGTTACCAGTTTTGCAACCTCGTCTGCCATGTAAGCCTGATGATCAGCGGATACGGAAGAACCATATTCATAGCAGATCTCTGCTGCTTCTTCCGGATGTTCTACCGCGTAAGCCCAGCCTTTTAAGGATGCATAAAGGAATGCTTTTACGGTGTTTGGATTCTGTTCCGCAAACTCTTTGGTACAGAAAATATTGTCCTCCATCATGGCTACGCCTTCATCGTTCATATCAATGGTTCCAACACTGTCACCATAGTTATAACCACCGTCATAATCGTTTTTTACAAGTCCAAGCTCGTTGTATGTCATCGCGGATGCAAGTTTGATGGAATCATCATCAAAACCATCCATGGTAAAATCCTGACTCAGATAATCTGTCGGCTCGCCGTATTTTGTCAGCAGCGCCTGAATCTCATACTCATTTCCAAGTCCCCAGTTTCCAACGGTTCCTGCTTCTGCGGCAGATTTGATAATATCTTCATTGCTCATCACTTCTCCGGTGCTTTCTGCGGATGCGGAGCTGTCTGATTTGGATGAGCTGCCCTGCTGGTCAGCGCCACCACAGCCTGCAAATAAGGATACAGCCAGTGCTGTCACACCAATTACGGATATCAGTTTTCTCATTCTTTTCTTCATCTCTTTTTCCTCCTCAACTGAAGTCTTGTTTATAAAAATGGAATTGGTTTCCATAATTACCTTTTACTTTTCATCAATTATTCATTTACTTTTATAACTTCTTTTTATGTATTTTCTTCTTTCATAAATCACATTGCATTAATGGTACTTTTTCATTACGATTGCTTCTACGATCATCAGGATCGCGTAAAATACAATTCCGATGGCACAGGCAACCACAATGTATGCCCACGCGGTGGAATACTGCGCCTGTACGATGTTTTCACGGATCTCACGTCCGACACCGACGATATATTCTGCAAAATACTCACTTACAATGGCGCTGATAACGGCATTTGGAGTACTTACTTTCAATGCGGTAAAAATATATGGCACGCTGTTTGGCATCTGCAGTTTGAAAAATACCTGTCGCTTTGTAGCTGCATAAGAAGCCATCATATCTTTTGCAAAGGGTTTCAGTTCATTTAACCCACGGTAAGCATTGATGCTCATGGATGCGATGCTGACAATCATAACTACCAGTATTTTTGCTACCATGCTTCGTACTTCCGGCTGATTGCTGACATCTTTTGTCCAGTTTGTCATAACCGGTGCCAACGCAACGATGGGAATTGCATTAAATGCAGATACGATCGGGAGTCCTGCGCCGCCCCACTTCGGAGCCATAGTTGCCAGAACAGCCACCAGATAACCGATGACAGAACCGACAATCAGTCCGATGGCAGATACCATCACGGTGGACTTGATATTTACCAGCATCGCGGGCCAGTTATCGTGAATGATCGCTGCGATTCGGGTAGGAAGCGGAAGGGTAAATACATCCGTCCGCAACATTGCGTGTATCACCTGTGTCTGCCACAGGACAAAAATCAGAAGTGCCAGAAGAACCGGTAAAATGATTCCCAGTGCTTTCTGCGCCCTGGCACTCTCTTTCATACGAACAATCAGACTTTTCTTTCTCGTGATCATTTGCCGTTCCCCTTTCCTTTGATTTTTCGGTCAATCCGTTTCAATGGTGAGATGGCCAGCTCCAGCCAACCCATAATTTTTGCACTTAATACACCGATGACGGCGCTGACAAGAACGATATCCCAGAATACGTAAATGGACATTGCGTGTTTTAAGGACTGCGATAACATACAGCCAAGTCCGCCATCACCCTGTAAGGTATCTACCAGGATGGATGCGGTGATCGCCATCGGCGCTGCGATCTTCAATCCGGTAAAAAAATATGGAATACAGGATGGAATCAATACTTTTTTGTAAATTGTTCTGCGGTTTGCCGCGTAGGAATACATCAGTTCGTATTTTTCCTGCTGTACCGATTTCAAACCTGCCAGTGTGTTGGCTGCCACCGGATAAAAGGTAAGGATCGCTGCAATGACGATTCGGCTGACACCGATGCTTCCTGTTAAGGAAAGGATGATCGGTGCCATTCCCAAAATCGGGATCAGCTGGATCAACATCAGATATGGAAATGCCAGTTTTTCCACAATTCCGGATAACTTCATCAGAAGCGCCAGACCAAATCCGGCTGCCATTCCGATGAGGAATCCGACCGCTGCACGAAGCAGTGTCTGTACGGATGCAAGTGCCACAACCTGAAGCGCTGTCTGTGTACCAGTCACCTTTTTTGTTGAGATTAGGGAATACAAGATCTGGTAAATGTGCGGAAGAATGTTTTCCGGCGTACGCTTTGTCGTGGCTACGACACAGGCCATAATCTCCCATATGGCTACGATACAGAGGATCCATACCAGTGTCGGCATCCATTTTTTATCTGTTAATTTTGGATGAGTTTTCGTTTTCATAAGCTGCCTCCCTCGAAGCTGTTTCTTACTTTTGATACCAGTTCTGCAAAATGCATCGTATCACGGTCTTCCAGTCGTCTCGGCCGGTCGATATCCACATCAATAACTGCGGATAACCGTCCCGGATGCGGAGACAGTACACAGATCCGATCGGATAAAAGTACGGCTTCCTGAATGTTATGTGTGACGAAAATAATTGTTTTATTTGTCTTGGACCAGATATCAAGCAGATCCATATGTAATTTTTCTTTCGTAAATTCATCCAGTGCAGAGAAAGGTTCATCCATCAGCAGAAGTTCCGGTTCCATGCCAAGGGCTCTCGCGATTCCGACTCTCTGCTGCATACCACCGGATAACTGTTTCGGATAGTGGTCTGCGAATTTGGAAAGTCCTACCAGATCCAACATTTCCTGTGATCTTGCCGGAAGTTTCTTCGGATCGTAATCCATGATTTCCAACGGTAGTTCGATATTTTTTCGAACTGTCCGCCAGTCCAGTAAAACCGGACTCTGGAACACGATTCCGAATTTCTGTTGCAGCCGAACCTCCCGCGGTGTCATGCCGTTGATCCTTACGGTTCCTGTGGTCGGCTCCTGCAAGTCTGCAATGATGCGGAGCAATGTGGTTTTTCCACATCCGGACGGACCAAGCAGGGAAATAAATTCACCTTTTTTAATGTCAAGGTTTACGTCCTTTAATGCCTGCACATCGTTGCCCTGATTATCTTTGAAGGTCATGCCGACGTGGTTGATCTTAATCTGAATATCATCATTCATTAACGCTTTACTTTTCATTTCCTGCATAGGTGTTACCTCCGGTTTCTAAAATAAAAAAGGCGGCAGAGAAGTTTTCTTTGTGACTTCTTTGCCGCTTTAAAGTTTCCTGTGAAAAGGTTGTTCCTTAATTTACGGTTGATTATACGCATTCGCTAAAACGATTTCAATTTCTCGGTGCACAATTTTTTTTGTGCTGCTGCACACGGGTAAAAACGGCATTGTGTTGATTTTCAGATAATGATATACTCAGATATAAGATAACTTCCACTTTTATAGTGGATGTAACATGTAGTAAAAAGTCAGGGGGTACGCCATGGATAGCAAAAAGAAAAAACTTCCATTGGGAATTGAAAATTTTGAAGATTTGATTCGAAATGATTTTTACTATATAGATAAAACGGGGTTAATTCGGGATATTCTGGAACAGCCGGCAAAAGTTACACTTTTTACCAGACCAAGACGATTTGGAAAATCTTTGAATATGAGTATGCTTGAGAAGTTTTTTTCACCGGAAAGTGACAAACATATTTTTGATGGTCTTGTGATCACACAGGAAAAAGAACTTTGCGAAGAGCATATGGGGCATTATCCGGTGATTTCTGTTTCATTAAAAGGAATTAATGCATCGTCTTATGACATTGCATTCAAGATGCTCGTTATGATGATTAACGAAGCTGCAGAAAAGGTGCAGTACCTGCGGGATAGTGACCAATTATCAGAAACGGAAAAAGGATTTTTTGAAGAACTGTTAAGCCGAAACATGGACGAAGCGACTGTTTTTGGAAGTTTACGTCTGTTGACCAGATTATTGCAAAAACACCATGGTCAGAAGGTAATCGTATTGATCGATGAATATGATGTACCTCTGGCAAAGGCATATGCTAATGGGTATTATGATGAGATGGTTTTTCTGATCAGAAATCTGTTTGAGCAGGTTCTGAAAACCAACGACAATCTGTATTTTGCAATTTTAACTGGTTGTATGCGCATTTCCAAAGAAAGTATTTTTACCGGATTGAACAATTTGAGTGTGCGTTCTGTAACAGATCTGAGGTATGATAAGTATTTTGGATTTACAGATACGGAAGTACAAGAATTACTGGATTACTACGGTTTTTCTGGATGTTATGATGCAGTAAAAGAGTGGTATGACGGATATCAATTTGGGAATACGGATGTGTATTGTCCCTGGGATGTTATGAATTATTGTGATGCACTGCTGGATGATCCGAATGCACAGCCTGAAAATTACTGGATCAATACGAGCAGTAACGATGCGGTCAGAAAATTTATCGAAGAATGCGATAACGGAACGACCAGACGGGAAATTGAACGTCTGATCGCTGGAGAAACAATTGAAAAAGAAATTCATCAGGAACTGACATATCAGGATATGTATGCAAGTATTGACCATATCTGGAGTGTGTTGTTCACGACAGGTTATCTGACACAAAAAGGAAGATTGGAAGGGAACCGTTACAAACTTGCAATTCCAAATCTTGAAATCCGCAGTATCTATACGACGCAGATCATGACTCTTTTTCAGGAAAATGTGAAAAAGGATGGTCAGTTGTTGGCTAAATTCTGCGATGCGCTTGAACAGGGAAATACATCCGAAGTGGAAAACTGTCTAAACCTGTATTTACGAAAAACTATCAGTATCCGTGATACTTTTGTGAAAAAGCAGCTGAAAGAGAACTTTTATCATGGAATTTTGGTTGGAATACTTGGCTTAAAGAACTACTGGGGAATTACTTCAAACCGGGAAACTGGGGATGGATACAGCGACATTGTGGTAGAAACGGAAAATTCACAAAAAGGTATCATTCTGGAAGTGAAATATGCGCATGATGGTAATCTGGAATCTGCCAGTCAGAATGCAGTGACGCAGATTGAAAATACCCATTATGCACAGGAACTTCAGGACGAAGGAATTGATACGATATTGAAGTACGGCATAGCATTTTACAAAAAGAGATGCAAAGTTGAATTGAAAAAATAATAAACCGTCAGGGAAATCTCAGAACTTCCCTGACGGTTTTTAATATCCATTATTAAATGCTTTACTTCTGTTCTGCCTCCAGAAGTTCGGCATCTTCCAGTTCTGTCTCCGCCTCTTTCGCAATTTCCTGCGGACGTTCAGATTCAAGTACCATGCTGTGTTTTACCACCAGAATCCATCCGGTTGCCAACGGAACAAAGCCAAGGTATGCCGCACGCACCGCAAAAGTATTGACAGCTACCGCACCATAACATGCCCCGATAAAAAATGAGAGCACCGTATTGGTATACAAAATACCTTTTTTCTTAAATTCCGGATCTTTCGTCAAAAAATACTGCGTCCATCCAAGCATGGCCTGCTTAAAGTTGTTACTGGAAAAGATGGTAGCACTGTTGTAGCCGTTTGCCGATGAATATACGCCCCACTGAAATGCAGAGCAGAAAAAGATTGGATACAATCCAACCAGCGCCGGTTTTAACGGCAGTAATGAGGATGCCACTAATCCTGCCGCATCCACCAAAATAGCCAATTTACGCATATTGATATTCGTATAGTTCGTCAACAGGTAGGAAACTACCACTCCACCACCAAAAAGCGGTAATGCAAGGAATCGTAACAGCACATCGTACCACTCGCCAGACACCAGGGATGCTGCCATCTCCATGATATTTCCGGTTTGCGCGGAACCAAAGTTTCCCATATGTAATAAAATCGCGTAGGCTCCAAGGAATCCACCCACAAGGGCAAAATTCCAGTGAATCAAAGCTTCCCAATTATCTTTTGTTACTTTTTTTCTCATTGTATTTGCCTTTCTTTTCAGAAATTGTAATATTCAAAATTTTTCCTTGCCTATCATAGCACTATCTCTTTTATTAGGCAAAAATTTTTTTACATACAAAAACCCCCAGAGTTCTCTGTCTCAAACTTCAAACTCTGGAGGCCTCATATATATCCATTACTTAGGCATCCACATGATCACTATAAACAATATCAGACAAGCTACAAAAATCAGCCATCCTGCTATTTTCATTCGCTTTTTGATTTTATGCTCTTTTTCACTTTCCTGGAAATCTGTTTGTTCCCTCTCCGCATACGGATCATATGTTGCACGAAATCCCGGATCGTTTCCATACGGATTCATTACTGGTTTTCCCATTATAAAATTCCCTCCTCCTTCATCAATGTTCTTACATTTTCTCTTTCCAAAATGCTTACACAGCTATCCCATTTGCGATTACTTATTATTTTTCATACATTACTTTTTTCAACGCATCAATATTTTCCTGCAATTCCTCAGGCATATCATCTACCAGATAATACACCGTTTCATCCAGCACCGGCTCCAGATCCGACACATCCATCGTAACTGCTGCTGCCAAAGATGAGCCAACGGTACTCTGTTTCCTCACATTCAGTTTTTTAGCCTGCTCGCGCAAGGTTTCCTCATCATACTCCGATGTACTTTCCAGAAAATCAGCATCCATGTAGTATGTCCGCTGTTCGCTTACTTCGTATTTTCCATCATCCCGTTTACGAACCTCAATCTGCCGATACCCTAATGGCCAGTTAAAACAATCATAATGTCCATCACGCCACTGACTGATCGTGTAGTAGTTCATATATTCCGCTTCATACTGCAGAATGCAGTCAAAATAATCGGTATTTTTTGAAAAAGTATTTATTACTTCTCCATTTTCACGCACATTTTGCATCCAGTCAGAAAACTGCTCTGAAAAATTATTTTGTCCAATCAGTTTTTCTATACTTTCATCATCCTGTCCTTCTCCGGATGTATAGCTTCCATTTGACAGTTCTGCCGGGAAACGATACTGGTCAATACCCTTTTTGTTACACACAACCGTACCGTTGTCGTCCACTTCGTACTGTAATCCGGCATTGACAACCACAGCGGTCAGATTATCTCCAAATTCCTGATTATCTGCCGAAAATTTAAAAATCGGGCGATAGCTAAAATCCTGATCTGTCGGAACTTCCGAAACAATTTCACCCTTATCATTCTCAATCATTTCATAAACCGGTTCATGTACATTCCCTTCCGTATCCATCAAACGGACATGTGTCCCATAATCCCCATAAAATTTCGATGTATAAAAGCTGCCAAGTGCCTGGACACTGTCATTGCCCCCGGTATCCATTGCCTGAAATACTTCCTCTTCCGTCTGGTAATTCTGATTCTTCGCCTCCGCCTGCGAACTGCTGTTTTCTGCCGTTGCGCCATTC
>CAVAFS010000210.1:0-4856 GCA_963587975.1 Bulleidia sp.
TTCTACAACAGTAACCATCATGATCGACAAGGTGGGGTCCAATGCCGACATGATTCTTTTCCTTTGCTTCTTAGGTGTTCTGGTAATCCTTATTACCAAAGCAGGTGGAGCAAGAGCCTACGGAGAATGGGCTTCCAGTAAGCTGAAATCCAGAAAGAGCGTTCTTTTTGCAACAGCATTACTTGGTATTTTCTTCAGTATTGATGATTACTTCCACTGCCTGGCAGTTGGAACCATCATGAGACCTGTAACAGACAGATCCAAGATCTCCCGTGAGAAACTGGCTTACCAGATCGACGCCATCGGCGCTCCGCTCTGTGTTATCATGCCGATCTCATCCTGGGCAGCTTCCGTTATTTCCTATTTCCCGGAAGATGGTTCTGTATCAGGTATGCAGACATTTATTCAGGCGATTCCGCTGAATCTGTATGCAATGTTATCAATCTTTATGGTTCTCTTCTTAACATTCAAGAAGAAATCCGAATTCGGACCGATGCTGGTTGCTGATAAACTGGCTGCAAAAGGTGTCTTCTCTTCACCAGAGGGGGACGTGACAGAAGACGACTTATCCAGCTTTGAGAAAGAAAACCAGAACGGCCGTGTATGCGACCTTGTTATTCCAATTGTAGTATTAATCATTTCCTGTGTACTGTGTATGCTGTACGTTGGTGGATTATTCTCAGGCGAAGGTCTCTCCATCATGGAAGCGTTCGGTAACACGGTTGCAGCTACAGCTCTTGCACTTGGTGCATTCTGTACATTAGTATTTACATTCATCTACTACTTATGCCGTCGCGTTCTTACTTTCAAAGAATTATTCGGTGGCATCAGCCAGGGTGTATGCACAATGGTTCCGGCTTGTATCATTCTTACTTTTGCATGGACCATCGCAAGCGTATGCCGTGACTACCTTGGAACAGGCGAATTCGTAGCACATGTTGTTGCTACTTCCGGTATCCCGGTTATCATCCTTGCTCCGATCATCTTTATCATTGCAGCATTACTTTCTTTTGCAACTGGTACAGCATGGGGCACATTTGGTATCCTGATTCCTATCATCATTTCTATCTGTTCCGTAGCAGCTCCAAGCATGACAATCACATGCTTATCTGCAACATTAGCAGGTTCTGTATTCGGTGATCACTGCTCACCGATTTCAGATACCACGATCCTGTCCTCTACCGGTTCTCAGTGTAACCATCTGAAACACGTAGGTACTCAGATACCATACGCAGTCATCGTAGCTGTGTGCTGTGCAATCGGTTATATCGTTGCCGGTGTTACAAACGGACTTGGACAGGCAGCAAGTACAGGTATTTCCTTAGTAGTTGCAATTGTAATCCTTACAGTAATCCTTACCATTGCACCGAAAGTTTGGAAATATACACCTGAACAGCAGGAAATCATTAACTCAGTAGAAGATTAAATCTCTATATACTGACATGTAAAGTGGACATTCGCAATTCGCTTCCGCTACTTGCTCATGAACGCAGTCGCTATGCTTCTGCGTTCACATTCTCTTAACAAAGCAAACAAGAAAGAACCGGTGTATTGCTACATCGGTTCTTTCTTGTTCTACAAATACTCTTCTCTGATTCATCCAAACATACAAAAACTGCCCGTCCATGTTTTCTGCTGTAAGAATCCTTCACAGACAGACCGTTTTATCCTTCTTTTAAATGCTTATTTCGTTCGTTATCTATTCCTGCTCATCCAGCAGATCCATCACATCCTCCTGCAGTCCCAGCAGACGGCAGATCCGGAATGCATCTCTCGGACAGTTTCCTTCATTTTCCACACGATACAGACCATAGTTCATATGTGATGCGATAACCGAAACGCCTTTTTCGGTTCCTGCAGTCTGAATTTCATGCTGCACCTGATTTTCATCCATGTCCTTCAAGCCCACAACCTGATAATGTGCTTTTCCATATTCCGCCACATGGTCAAAATGCGTAACCAAAAGTGCCACTACATGCTTCTGATTCAAGTATTTGGTCACTGCACGCACTAAAGCTGCTCCCTCATGCGGGTTTGTTCCCCTTGAGAACTCATCCAGTACGACAAAACAGAACTCTTTTTCCACATTTTCAATAACATCCGACATCTGAATGATCTCTGCGCCAAAACTGGACAGGCCTTTCTGTACCGACTGCAGTTCCTCTGAAATCATCTGAATGTTCTCAAAAAACGGAATCTCTACATAGTCTGCATACACATAAAATCCACACATGGCCAGCAGTACGTTCAACACAATGGTTTTCAACGAAATACTCTTTCCACCCATATTTGCGCCAGTGATCACCGTCGCGCCCTGACACAGTTCAATGGATAACGGCGTGAATTCCAGTCCGCGGTCTTTTAATACGGAAGCCACCCATGGATTTGTCACATTCTCCAATTTGAAGCGAATTTCTGTGTCTGTGTAACCATTCGATTCTTCGGCATCTTTATGCAGCGTGCCCTGCGCTATCCCTGCCAGACCACTGAAAACCGGTTTTACTGCTTTTCCAAAATAGGTTGCTGTTACCTTCTCCAAAAGAAGATCCAGCCGCCCGGTCACAGTTGCATTATAAAGCATGGCATCCAGATACGGCTGTAGCTGATTTGTCAGTCGTTCCCGGATGATCTGCTCTTCCTCTTCCTCCTGAAGTACTACTTCGTGCCGCAGATTCTGATATTCTTTTTTCGTCTCCTCTGCAGCAATTTCCATGGATTTTTCCAGTTCCCGCTTGCGCTTGCGGATGGCATCCAGCTTCTCAGAATATGCTTCATAAATGTAAAAACTCGGGATTCTGCGTCCGTCCGGATCTAAAATATCCAGTGCTGCTTCCAGATCCATATAGTCAAGCCCGGTCATTTTCGTCTGACCATTCACGAAATTGGCTTCATTCCTGGCCTGTTCTGAATAGATCAGGAAATTCTTGATTTCAAATAATTCGATGTCATTCAGACACATCTCCCGTGCCTTTTTGATGGTTGGTCTTACATCTTTCATCTGCATAAATATACGGCGCAGATGATTGAGCTCCTGCTTTAAATCGTCTTTTTTATTGATAAGCTTTTCCAGATTGGTCAGTTCTTCCATGAGAAGATCCTGTTCTTCCACCGTATAAGGTGTCAACCGGCGCACCCGCTCCTGTCCATAAGGCGAAGACGGATTTAACCGTTCCAGAATATACTGCAGTCCCACACTGCTTTTCTGTTCATATGTTAACTGAATCATGCGAATTCCCCCATAATTTTCTTATACTCGTCCCTGACATTGTATACAGGAACGTCAATTGCTGCAGACATTTTCTCCATAAATTCATCCTTATCAAAATGGAATCCATAGGCAGAAAACGGATTGATGGTCACGGCCAGAAGCTGCAATGCATCTGCCACCTCAAACCGTAATCCTTTGATCTGCAATTTTTCATACATGTCACTGGAAAGCAGAATCTTACTGCCATCCAGAAGTACCATTTTTTTGCCTTTCATATCCGTATTTGACATGATCAGCGTTTTCACCATGGCATCCGTCAGTCCCCCCTGAACGATGATGTATTCCGGTGGATTCTCCGCACCTCTCCGCCATACTTTCTCCGGTGTCACCCGTTCTTTGGGCAGTGTGATATGCGCAGGATCCGTCACCGGAATGTATTTTATGTCATTTTGGTTCCACAGTTCCTCCGGCACTTCAAAGGGTGCCTGTGGCAGCTGCAGGATTTCACAGGTATACGCCGTATCCCGCACAACTGTAGCCAGACTCTTGTGATAGGATGCACTGGTGCACAGAATCGTGCTCTGGCTTACTTTTCTGGAACAAAGACTTTTTCGTCCCAGCGCACCGTCGATCAGAATTTTATCCACACCATAAGGACGGATCAGCTCTGATACTGCTGCCAGCTGGCTCGTCATGGATGGTCCGGCGATCTGCACAAATCCATCCGTTCGCGCCCGGAAAATAATGATTTCTCCCATCGGTGTATAAATTCCGGTGGAACATAAAATTTCCCGGGTCGTATCGCAATATTTCAATAAATCTGCCGCTGTCGCAACAATGGTTCCTTTATAAACAAAAATGCCCGGCTTTACCGTATTGGTTACCAGGTCTGTACTCTCGCCGTCTCTTCCCACCGATGTGGCACCAAAAGAAACCCCGTTTTGCTTCAGCTCGGCGATCAGCTGATTCAACGTGGTTGTCTTTCCCGCATTTTTACACATTCCTATCAGGGAAACAGAATCGTAAGGTGCCACCAGTTCGTACAATGATTTCATACTTACCTCCATAACAACTTTACCGTTGCTGCACATGTTCTGCCCTTCTCTTTGCAAAACATGCCGTTCTTCCCCTGCAGGGTTACATTTCAATTCCAATTCTCGCCGGTACACCCTTTTCAAATGGATGCTTCACCGCACTCATGTTTGTGATATAATCAGCAAGCTCCACAAGTTCCGTTTTTGGATTGCGGCCCGTCATGACCACTTCCAGCTCCTCCGGCCGATTCTTCAGAAATTCCACTACTTTATCCGTATCGATCAGTTCCGCATTACACAGATCCAACATTTCATCCATTACAAGCAGTCGTGCATTCTGCTCCACTGCAGTTGCTGTCACTTTTTCAAACAGCTCTGTATAAGCTGCTTTCGCCTTCACTTTCTCCTCCGGTGTCATCAGAAAAGAAAATCCGAAATGGTGCTCTTCCACCAGAACCGTAATATTCGGTATCTTTCGTAAAATATTCATCTCACCGGTTGTGCCGTCCTTTAAAAACTGGGAATATACAACCGGGAAGCCATTTCCTGCACAACGGATCGTCAGACCAACCCCCGCGGTCGTCTTACCCTTGCCTGTCCCCTCATAAATATGA
>CAVAFS010000211.1:0-2053 GCA_963587975.1 Bulleidia sp.
CATTTGATAGGAAATTATAATGAAATTTCCTATCAAATAAAAGCACTTCGTGCAAACGATGCACACTCGCACGAGAAGAAATTGTTGCTACGCAACCGTGCTCGGCGCAGACAAGAAAGATGTGCTATTAAGAATTTTATTCGCATAAATGTGTGATAGCACACTTTCTTGCATTTGCATGAAAATGTGATAGCGCACTTTTTTGTTTTATATCCGGCGAATTCCTCTGTCAGTAAATTCAATCAGACGTTCTTTGTAAAGGTGTCCAACGGCACGCTTGAATGCGTTTTTACTCATGTGAGCTTCACGTTTGATGATCTCCGGTGAAGCCTTGTCATTAAATGGAAGAACTCCGCCGTACTCATCAATGATTCTTAATACATCTTCGGCATCTTTATTCATCTGAACGTAAGCTTTTGCACGGATGGTCAGGTCTAATTTTCCGTCCGGCTTGCGGTTGGTGACGTTTGCTTCGATGATATCACCGATTTTTAATGCAGTTGTATTCTCAAATCCCGGGATGCGGGCTGAGTATTTGTCATCTACTGCAACGAAAGTACCGAAGTTGTCACTGAATTCGTATACACGTCCGGTTACCGTATCTCCTTTTTTGTATGGAGAATCGGTGGAGAGCAGATGGTAAATGCCCTCCATGGTAGCGCAGAGACGATTACTTTTGTCAATATAAAGAGTAACAAGTACTTCGTCACCTTCTTTTACTTTGCGAAGCTGCTCTTTAAATGGAAGCAGAAGGTCTTTCTCCAGTCCCCAGTCAAGGAATGCACCGATCTGAGTGACCTGAAGTACTTTCAGAACCGCAAAACCACCCAGTGTCAGTTTCGGCTCGTTTGTGGTGGCAATCAGACGATCTTTGGAATCTTTATATAAGAAGACTTCCAGTTTGTCGTGCAGTTTTGTTCCTTCCGGAACCTGTTTTGCCGGGAGCAGTACGCGGGTTTCGTCATCCTGCTGTTCTGCAAGGTAAACGCCGAAGTCTACCTGCTTTACTACGGTAAGTGTCTGTTTTTCTCCTAATTTCATGTTGTGTTTCCGTCCTTTCTGGTTGTATAAAAATATTATGGTTAAATGTTATTTCCTGTTTTAGTGTCTGCTGCATGATCTATATTATTATTATTATTATATAGAAAGCTGTTTTTCGTATATTTGTCAGCTTTGAAACTCTACAATAGCATAAGGCTTGCCATCTGCATCATTGAGGGATACTTTCAGGGCATCGCGTTCCTGATGATATAACGGATAAATCGTATCGCCGTATACAGCAGAATTGCGATATTCTACCCGGAGCTGGCGAATGGTAAAGCCATCCGGCAGACATTCCATGGCCATTGGAACATAGCGTTCATTGTTGACATGATTGTTGGAATCAATGTCGTATTTGTGTACCTGGATCGGCGCAAGGCTGATCCCTTCTGTGACAGGAGAAATCTTGCGGGAGGCTTCTTCCATCGGAATGGCCGGTTCGCAGGCATAGAGATCGCTGACTTCCTTTGGAATCCGTTCCGGTCGGCCGGTTTTGATATTCATATAGATCCAGTTTGTATTGGAATACGCCAGAATATTTCCGTTGGCATCCTCCATTTTGAAATTACGGTATCCGAAAAAGGCTTTCCAGCCATGTGCCCAGGTACTGATCGTAATTTCTTCGCCAAATCTCGGATAGCGGTTGATGATGATCTGCCAGGAAGAAAGAATCCAGGCATACCCCTGTTCCATCATGACTTCAATGCCCTGTCCGATAGAATCGGAGTGGAAGGTACTGCAGTCCTGAAAATAGTTGATAATGGACGGCAGTGTCATGTTGAGATGACTGTCTACCTCGCTGAATCTGACGCGGCTTTTAAACTGATACATGAAAATCATCCTCCTTAAAAAACATAGGATAAAGTTTGTGTTGTATCTTCGTTTTAAAAACGAAGATGATATAAACGATTTTTCTTTTAGTTAACAAAAAAGCACCATTTACATGGTGCTTTCTGATAGCTGGCCCACAAGGATTCGAACCTTGAAATGACGGAGTCAGAGTCCGTTGCCT
>CAVAFS010000212.1:0-3932 GCA_963587975.1 Bulleidia sp.
AACGAGAGGCGGCCTGACGAAAGAGCGGGAGCGCACACCGTTAAAGAGCGGAATCAATGAGAAGAAGAAAAAAGAAGATGGCATGAAGCAGTCACAGCGGCTGTTTCTGACCTGGCTGATCGAGGATGAACGGTTATTTGATCTGACGGAGAATTACATCGGACCGGAAGATTTTACAGAAGAAATCTTTCAGGAGGTGGCTCAGCTTCTGTATGAGCAGCATGCTCAGGGAGAGATCAATCCGGCACAGATCATCAGCCGGTTTACGGACGAGGAACAGCAGCGGGAAGCCGCAGCGCTGTTTCACGCACGCCTGCATCCGGTGGAGACCAGGCAGGAAAAGGAAAAAGCATTAAAAGAAACGATTCTCAGGATTAAGAAAAACAGCATGGAAGTACGCCGGCAGCGGCTGGATCCGACAGATATTGCCGGAATGCAGAAGCTGATCGCAGACAAGCAGCAGCTGGCCCAGCTGCAGAAAATGCATATTTCGATTGATTGAGGACAAACTATACAGACTAAAAACATGGAAGGATGAACAAAATGGCAGAGAAAAACGATCAGAAAATGAGAGAAAGAGCTGAGCGCGCAGAAAAATTCCAGGCAAAACTCCAGGAACTGCTTGCTCTGGCAAAAAAGAAAAAAAACATGCTCGAGTATCAGGAAATCAATGACCATTTCAAAGATTTTGCCCTGAGTCCGGAGCAGATTGATAAGATTCTGGATTTCCTGGAGGCAAACCATGTCGATGTCCTTCGTATTACGGATGATGATGACGATATCCTGATCGATGACGACGATGTAGAAAATGATGTAGAGGTGGAGAAAATCGATCTGTCCGTACCGGACGGTGTCAGCATTGAAGACCCGGTGCGTATGTACCTGAAAGAGATCGGTAAAGTTCCGCTTCTGACCGCAGAAGAAGAAATTGAGCTCGCAAAACGTATGGAGCTTGGCGATCAGGAAGCAAAAAAACGTCTGGCAGAGGCGAACCTGCGTCTGGTTGTAAGTATCGCAAAACGTTATGTGGGACGTGGTATGCTGTTTCTTGATCTGATCCAGGAAGGTAACCTCGGTCTGATCAAAGCAGTAGAGAAGTTTGATTACAGAAAAGGATACAAATTTAGTACTTATGCAACCTGGTGGATCCGTCAGGCCATTACCCGTGCCATTGCGGATCAGGCCCGTACGATCCGTATCCCGGTGCACATGGTTGAGACCATCAACAAACTGATCCGCGTGTCCAGACAGTTACTGCAGGAGCTTGGACGTGAACCTACCCCGGAAGAAATCGCAGAAGAGATGAATATGCCGGTAGAACGTGTACGTGAGATCTTAAAGATCTCCCAGGAGCCGGTATCTTTAGAGACTCCGATCGGTGAAGAGGAAGACAGTCATTTAGGTGACTTTATTCAGGATGATAACGTACCGGTTCCGGCAGATGCAGCAGCATTTACTCTGTTAAAAGAGCAGCTGGTAGAAGTATTAAGTACACTGACAGACCGTGAGCAGAAAGTATTGCGTCTGCGTTTCGGACTGGATGACGGACGTGCGCGTACACTGGAAGAAGTTGGAAAAGAGTTCAACGTTACCCGTGAGCGTATCCGTCAGATCGAAGCAAAAGCACTGCGGAAATTACGCCATCCGAGCCGCAGCAGAAAATTAAAGGATTATCTGGATTAATATGGCGATTCGTTTATCAAAGCGGCTGACGGCACTGGCTGAACTGATTACGCCGGGGCATCGTCTGGCAGATATCGGAACGGATCACGGTTACATACCGATCTATCTGTGTCAGAAAAATGTGATTCCGTCAGCCATAGCCATGGATATCGGAAAAGGACCGCTGCAGCAGGCAACGGCACATATCGGACAGCAGGGGCTGTCAGACAGGATTGAGACCCGTCTGTCGGATGGACTGGCTGCGCTGCAGCCGGGAGAGGCAGATACCATTCTGATCGCCGGAATGGGTGGTGGACTGGTAATGAAGATCCTTTCCGAAGGAGCGCATGCGCTGACCGGAGAGGAAGAACTGATCCTGCAGCCACAGGCGGAGATCACACAGGTGCGTCAGTATCTGCGTGCGCATGGCATGTGGATTGTGGAAGAAGAAATGATCCTGGAAGATGGCAAATATTATCCGATGATGAAAGTGATGCAGGGAAAAGAACCTGTTTCGACAGAAGATTCTGTGGATGAGCAGGTGGAAAATGCGTTCGGACCTGTATTATTGCAGAAAAAACATCCGGTTTTACTGGAGTGGCTAAAGCGGGAGCTTGGCACGGTGGAGTCCGTGTGTGAGCAGCTGGCCGCACAGCCGGAAAATGAGCGGATCAGCATCCGCATGGCGCAGGTACAGGAGAAGAAGCAGTTGATTCTGGAGGCGTTAAAAAGATATGGGACAGCAGACATGCAGCATTAAAATTCAGGGAACGAAGCGGGAGTATCCGAAAGATACCACGTTTCAGCAGATTGCAGATGAATATCAGAAGGAATATACGGATGATATTGTGCTGGTGAAATTTCAGCATGATCTCAGAGAACTGAGTCAGTCGGTTCTGCGGGACGGCGAGCTGGAATTTATCACAACCGCACAGAAACCGGGCAAAGATACCTATCGGAGAAGTGTGACACTTCTGATGGAGGCAGCAGCCTGGAAGTTATATCCGAATCTGGAGCTTCTGGTGCAGCATTCTATCGGGCAGGGATATTACTGTGAATTTCGATATCATGGATCCATTTCCGTGCCGGATCAGAAAATGCTGCAGGCATTAAAGGAAAAAATGCTTAGCTTTGTGGCGGTAGATCTTCCGATTGTAAAATATAACATGAATACGCAGGATGCATCAGCAAGATTTCGAGAGATGGGGCGGATGGATAAAGTGCGCTTGCTGCGTTACCGCCGCAGTTCCAGAGTGAATGTATATGAACTGCAGGGATTTCCGGATTATTATTACGGATATATGGTGCCAAGTACCGGTTATCTGAAATATTTTGATCTGATTTCCTATCAGAATGGATTTATGCTGATGTTTCCGGATAAAGATACCCGGAAGGTGGCTGAGTTTGCCGCTTCTGACAAATTGTTTACGACTTTGAATGATTCCGCGCAGTGGGGCATTGACATGGGAATCCGTACCGTTGGTGAGTTAAATGACGTGATCGCCTCCGGCCGGATTCAGGATATGATCCTTGTGCAGGAATCCTATATGGAGCAGAAGATCGGTGATATCGCAAAAACGATTGCGGCAGACCGACGGAAGAAATTTGTGTTGATTGCAGGACCGTCGTCTTCCGGAAAAACAACGTTTTCCCATCGGTTATCCATTCAGATGACAGCCCACGGGTTAAAACCACATCCAATTTCACTGGATGATTTTTACTGCAACCGGGAAGAGACACCTCTGGATGAAAATGGCGAGTATGATTTTGAGTGCCTGGAAGCGTTGGATATTTCGTTGTTTAACCAGTGCATGACAGATCTGCTGGCTGGCAAAGAAGTGACACTTCCGGTATTTAATTTTAAGACCGGTCATCGGGAGTACCGTCAGAAACCGTTGAAGATGGGACCGGATGATGTACTTGTCATCGAGGGCATTCACGGATTGAATGAAAAACTTTCCTACGAATTGCCGAAAGAAAACAAATATAAAATTTATATCAGCGCATTGACACAGTTAAATATTGACGATCACAATAATCTGTCCACAGCGGACGGACGACTGATCCGCCGTATGGTGCGGGATGCCCGCACAAGGAACACCACAGCCCGGGAAACACTGGCCAGATGGAGCTCTGTACGGCGTGGAGAAGAGAAAAATATCTTCCCATATCAGGAAGAAGCGGACGTAATGTTCAATTCGGCCTTGATTTATGAATTATCTGTGTTAAAATTATATGCGGAGCCTTTGCTCTTTTCCATCGAGCCTGAC